>NZ_JBHWIY010000026.1:0-53763 GCF_042731715.1 Streptomyces sp. NPDC059832
ATTCAAATGTGCTTGAGATCCGTGGGGCCACCCGCCAGGGCGAGTATTGGCGGAACGTGTTCCGCCCGCGCGACACCCCCCCCCCTTCGCGGGGGACCCCCCCCCCCGGCGACGCGGGAGTGGACCTGAGCCTGCCAGACGTGTCCGTCGTCGCACTGCGAGAACGCCGCTTTGCGGGAGCCGGGACCGACCCGTGCCAGGTCCAGGCCGGTGTTCCGGTCCGGATGCCACTGAGTGGCGATGGACACGCGCCGTAGGGCGCGCCACTGACATGCCCTCGCTGCATGCCGGGTAACGCGTGGCGGGAGGATCAAGCCTCAGCCCTTGACGGCCTCTGCGATCTGCAGGGCGGCCTGGGCGGGTGTGAGGTGCGTGGTGTCGACGACCTCGGCCTTGTCGTGCAGCCACGTGCGGGCCGCCTCGGCGTAGGGCTCAAGGTATTCGAGGCGGAATGCGGAGGGTCCCATGACGGTGTCCCCCTCGATGCGCCCGCGGAGGGTGTCCTGGTCGGCGTGGAGGACGAAGTGCCGTACCGGAATGTCATGTCGGGCGAGGCCTGTGCTGATCTCGCGCCAGTACTGCTCGACCAGGACGGTCATGGGCATCACCAGAGTGCCGCCGGTGTAGTCGAGTACGTGGCGGGCGGTCTCGACTACGAGCGGCCGCCACGGCGGCCAGTGCTGGAAATTGCCCGTCCAGGGCAGCCCCGGCGTGATGTCCATGAGCGTCTCGCCGACCTTCTCGGCGTCGAACACCCGTGAATCCGGGATCAGCTGCTGCACGAGCGCACTGGTCGTCGTCTTGCCTGCGCCATGGGTGCCATTGAGCCATACGATCATGGACCCGACACTAACGGTGTGCGGGCCGCGGGCCGGTGCCGATCACGTCACAGAACGGGCACGGCAGAAAACTGGTACGGCTTCGGCATCTCATTGGTGAACCCGAGTGGGACACACCACAGGCCCCGGGCATGGCAGTGATGACATTCCCGGGGCCCGGCGCCTGGAACGGTCACGCGACAGCCGGCTGCGGCTTTTCCAGCGCCTCCGTGACCTTCCGGCTACCTGCGGCGGCAGACAACCGTCCAGCGAGTCGACGCCGTCACACAGCTGGGCACGCAGCCCGTGGAGGCACGCCTGCGTGAGCAGCATCTGCGGGTCGTCCCCGACCACCAGCGCCTTCTTCCCGTATGCCTGCCCCGCGAGAAGCGCAGCAGGTCCTCCCGGCCGGCGTCGGGAGAGGGCACGACGAGCATTCCGGCGATCTGCTGCCGGTCCGCTTCATGGTGTCGGCCGCGTCCGTGGCCCGGGTTGTTCGCGTCGACCGACAGCACTGCGACGTCCGCGATCGACGGGAACAACAGCTCCTCCAGCCGGAGCAGGATCTCTTTCACAGCCACGAACTGTCGGCCCAGCTACTCCTGTCACTGCTCGTTTTGCGGCAACTTCCCGAGGCACCGCAGGGAGTTCAATCGTCACTCGCAGTGCGCGGATCACACAACCTGAGCCAGAACGGGAGAAACCTCAAAAGGGAAACGTTCGGGGGGCGAACCAGGTCGATCCGGTGCTGCGGAACGCCGTCGAGGGACGATGCCGCCCTCTCGCCTTCGTCCTGACACCCGGCCACTACGGCGACGGCCCCAGCAACGTGGTCACTCAGCCTCGCGCGTAGTCATGGCTGCGGCGCTCGGGCCATCCCCGGCATCATCGGCAGTACAGGGGCCGACCGGGCCAACGCCTGGATCTGTGTCTTCTCGTCCACACACAGCACCAGTGCCCGGTCCGGCGGGGCGAGGTGGAGCCCGACGACGTCGCGGACCTTCTCGATGAACTGCGGGTCCTTGGACAGCTTGTAGGTGCCAGTCCGAAGGTCCGCCAGATACGTGAGACGGTCGACTGGGACAGCCCGGTCTGCCGGGCCATTTCCCGCGTCGACCAGTGCGTTGCATTCTTCGGCGAGGTTTCCAGCGTGCGCACGACGACCTCTTCGACCTGCTCATCGCTCACCGTCCGAGAGCCGCCCGGCCGTGGCTCATCGGCCAGGCCCTCCAGCCGGTCGCGGACGAACCGGGCCCGCCACCGGCTGACCGTGTGCGCCTCGATACCGAGCCGGGCAGCAACATCCTTGTTCGTCGCACCCGTTGCGAGTCGAGCTCTGTCCGCGCCTCTGTCGACGGCCGATGGCCGCGCCGATCTCGGCGGTGCCGTAGGCCGGCGGGATGTCCCAGTCGCAGTCCCAGCCACCCGCTGCGGCGAGCGCGGTCAGCCACCGCCGGGCCGGAGCGAGATCGAACCCGGGCAGGGCGGGGGGCACGGATACCGGCGAGCATGACGGGCACCGTGTCGACGGACGCCGTGGTGTGGAGCGCGACATCGACGGCCCCGGTCCGGCTCGTCAGACGATGACGGGGACGGCCTCGGCGCGGTTGGTGGCCCAGTTGGTGACGATGGGCTTGTCGACGTTGGTGGTGTCGGGGAGCTTGAGTTCGGCGGGGTTGGGGTCGTCGTCGGTGGTGGCGATGATGACGTTGTCGAACTCCTTGCCGGCATTGCTGTCGGTGGTCTTGGGGTTGATGCCGGTGTACGCGACGGTGGAGCCGGTGAGCTTGATGGGGTCTTCGCCGCCCTGTCCGACGGGGGAGGCGACGCCGTCGGCGCCGGAACCGAAGGACACGCTGGGGGTGTTGATCTCCAGGTAGCAGGTGATGCCGGACTTGGCCTTGGCGGTGACGAGGTAGTAGCCGCCGGCCTGGGACTCCGAGGTGATCGTGAAGTCCAGGTCGTTGGTGCCGCAGGACTGCCCGTAGCCGCCCTTCTTGCCGTCGCCGGAGTCGACGGTCTTGTCGGTGGAGCCGCTGGAACCGGAGCCGCTGGAGTTGGAGCCGCCGGCGGAGGAGCCGCTGGTGGAGGGGGTGTCGCTGGAGGAGCTGTCGCTCCCGCCGCTGCCGGCGGAGGCGACGGCGGAGGGGGCCGCGGAGACGCCGGCGTCCGCGACGTCGTCGGGGTCGCAGGCGGTGGTGGTGGCGGCGAGGGCCGTCACGGCCGCGGCGGCCAGGACGAGACGGGCGGAACGGGCGGCGAGACGCGAACGCATCATGATCTCCAGCGACTGTCGGTTGCGGTGTTTCCTGCTGACACCGATGACACTAGGGCCGATTCGATCCTGAAATGATCCTGCGAATGTCCGGGTCCTGTCTCAGCAACTTCGGTTCCAAAAAACGGCGTTGGATTGCACCGACCTCAGCTCAAGGGGGCATGTCCGGGACCGCGCGAGTCGCCGGGACACTGCGAGAGATCCAGCGGCTCCGGCAGCCGCAGCACCCGGGCCCCGGTGACAACCCACCGGCCGTGCCGGGGTCCGGACCCGTGCCCCGGGAGGGTTCTCCCGTCAGGCGCAGGCGCAGGCGGTGCGCGGGTCCAGCCGACCACTTGAGTCCTCTTCACCAGCCGGGGCGGTGTCGGTCGGCACGGCTTCGGCCTGGGCGCCACCGGCACCCGGCCGCACATCATCTGGCCCCGGCGTGAGGAGGGCGGGCGGACCGTGTACACAGCCGTTGTTCACCATCCCGGAACGACTACGAACGACTTCCTCGCTCGGGTTCTTCGCGAAGCGCTCCGATTCGGATCCCTGGGTCTCGTCAACATGTGGTCGTGCTGCTCGTGACCGACGGGGGGCGGTGTCGTTGCCTGGTTGATCTGATCTCTGACCAACCCGGAGCGTGCTTCATGTCTCTTACCGCAGCTACCCGGCTTGCCGCAGTGTCCTCCGCTGCGATCGCCGCCGTGTCGGTGTGCCTGGGCGCAGCCTCGGCGGCCGAGGCCGCCGAGCCCGCGCAGGTCCGGGCAGTGGAACACAGCGCCGCCCCGGCCGACGACGACCCCGAGGTCTCCGCTCAGTTCGTCCCGCTGGGCAGTCTGCTGTTCTCGGACCGGGCCGTAAAGACCAGCGTGAGCCCGGTGCGATGGGATCGCTGACCGAACGCCTTCACCGCGCCCGGATCGCCGGCATTCGGGCGTACCGGGCGCGCCTGCACCCCGACACACCCCATCCCGCTGGAATGACGTCCACAGCCTCCCGGGAAACAGTGGCAGAGGCGGGTGACGGCGTGAACGGGTTCGATGTCCTCGCCGCGGTGGTCGGCCTGCCTGTGAGCACATGGCGGTACCGGTGGGAGGACGACGAAGTGCGCCACCTGGGGCCGATGGCACAGGACTGGCGGGCCCACCTGGGCCTGGGAGCCGACGACAGGACGATCTGCTGCACCGACGCCAACGGCGTCGCGATCGTGGCGATTCAGGCACTTCACCGCCAACTCACAGACCTTCAGGCTGAGGTCAGGGAACTCCGGGCGCAGAAGGGTGAACCGGCAGCTCACGCACCTGGTGCGGAGATCCCGCGGGTCTGACCGTCTCAACCGCTGGGCCTGGCTGTGGCTGGGTGCAGCGGTTGCGGATGGCAGACGCTGCCCGGCACGGGCGGGGCGGCTGCACGAGATGCGCACCGCCGCACCGCCCCGGCCGGCGCGTCCATCTGCCGTGCCGGATCGTGCGCGGCAGATGGGCCCACCGTGCGCGGCACGGGAAGCGAAGACCGGTGGACTCGCCCGGCGGACCTGCAGCCGGGTCACACCGCCCCTGCGGGTCTCCGCGCGGGCCTCGACCCAGTGCGGAGGGGCCCGGTACGACCCGATGACGCGGTTGCGCCGGAACACCTCGAAGATTGCGCGGTCGACCCGCATGCGCACGGTGTCGTGCTCGAAGTCCATCCGTTCCAGGTCAGACCACCGACCGGTCGGCGAGCCGCGCCACTTCGGTGAAGCAGGCGCGGAACAACGGCTCGTCGCCGGGCGGCACCTGGAGCGCGGGCGAGGTCGAGTACCGCAGGGCGAGCCGGTCGGTGTTGTAAAGGGCAGCCTGCGGATCACGGACCACGCCGAAGTACAGTGTGCCCGGCCGGTCTGGCTTCTTGTAGTGCAGCGACACCCCGAGCCAGCGCAGCGGGACACGGAACGTGTGCGCCGAACTGTCCAGGTTGAACAGCTCGAACACCCCCCGGTCCACACGCGCATGCAGGTTCCCGTAGTCGAACGTGAACGGTTCCATGGGGGAGAAGGTACACACCCGGTCCAGCGCCCGTCCTGGGCCTCAGAGGAACACCACTCCCACCACTGTCGTCGCCACGAGCGCGACGAACACCAGGACGCTGAACGTCACCTCCCGCTCCTCCGAGCGGTGTTCGGCCGCGCGGTCCAGCGTGAATTCGGCCGGGTCGGCGGGCGTGTAATGAACCGTCACGTCACGGCCGTACGCGCCGGCGGGGTCCGGAAGGTTTGACGTGCAGTAGGCCGTGACGGCCCTGCCCTCGCGGGTGGTGAACGACACGACCGGGGTGATCGTGGTCGAGACGTGACCGTCGTCCTGGTCGACGCTGACGTCCTTGAGGACCGCGACGACCCGTCCCGGGACGGTCTCCATCGCAGCCAGCCTCTCGATGCGGCGGTTCTTGGCGCGTATCGCCCCGGGCAGGTGAACGGCGCCAGAGACCGCCCAAGTCCCGCCGAAGCCGATCAGCGCCCACGGCCACCCCCACTGGAGCACGGCGAGGACCACCAGCCCGACGTAGACCAGGAGGACCGCGAAACCCGGCCAGCCGAGCCCACGATCGGACTCCTTCGGTGTGTTGGAGAACTGGTAGGCGTGCGGTCTGCCTCGCGGGTGGCTGACCCCGATCTCCCGGCCCTCCCACGCGGAGGTGATCATCTCGCCGCGCTCACCGTCGTTCGTGACGGTGACCTCCTGACCGGAGGCCGGGTCACGGTAGGAGACGACCACCGATATCCCGCCCTTCCGGGACCCGCCGTGCCGCGGCTCCCGCACCCGCGCGATCCACCCCGTGAGCCGGACCGTCCGCTGCGCCTTCGTCACCCCGGCCAGCGACCGGACGAACCCGACCACCGCCACTGCGCCCCACACCGCACACCACAGCGCCAGAAACGTGTCCCACCCCATGCGCCCTCCTCCGCCCGATTCGATCAACTGCCGCTGCGCCGCAGCACTTTGCCCCGCGCGTCCGCCTCCAGCATTCCCGTGCCCCCGCCGCCGGTCACCACGACTCCGAGCGTGAGCGAGCCGGTGACGCCGTCGGCGGTGAGCTGCCAGCTCTGCGGGGAGTCGACGCCGAGGGTGGTCCTGGCCTCCTCGACCAGGCCGGGGACGCGATCGTAGGGCAGGGACCTCGGGTCGAACCCGGCGGTCGTCGCGCCGGTGGGGGAGAAGACGACCGTCAGCAGGCGGTCCTGCACGACGACGGTGAGTGCCTGGCGCTCGTCCCCGCCTTCGGTCAACGACTCGACGGCCTTGCGCAGTTCACCCTTGTCCAGCATCGACTGGCCCGGCCCCAGCGTGACCGTGCCCGTCGCCGACGTCACGACGCTCGTGGACGACGAGGAGGAGACGGACGGCTCGGGGGCGCCGCTCCCGCCCTCGGGGGAGTCGAACAGGTCGGTACGGAAGAGCACGAGCACGGCGGCCACGCCGAGCAGCAGCCCGAGGAGAGTGAGGAGCCCACCGAAACAGCCCACCGGGGTGTCGCTCTTCATGGCAGGGCCGGGCACCGAGTCCACCTGGGCCATGGCGGCCCGCTCCTCCCACTCCGGCGTCGGCCGCTTCATGATCCGCGTCTTCCACGGTCGGTCGGGCGGATACTCCACCACCACGACCCCGCGCACCCGGTAGTCGGGGAGCTCGACGAGGTTGACGTCCTGCCGTATTTCGACGCGGAACGCGGGCGCGTCGTCCGGCGCGACGGACAGCTCGAACCGCACCGGCACGTCGCTGGCCTCACCACCCCCGACGGCCTCCAGATCCTCGATCACCGCGAGCGCCGTACGCGGTACGACGGCCGCCTCCCGGGCCCGGCGCGGCTGAGTGGCGAGGAGGAAGACCAGCCCGTAGACCGCGGGCAGGACCAGCCCCGTGACGATCAGCGGCGCCCTCTCGACGATGCAACCGCCGATGAAGGCGGTCAGCGACGCCCCGATCACCCCGCCCGTCAGGAACCCCAGGGCGAGGTCGGCAGGCGAGTTGTGCGTGGGCGGCGCGCCCGCGGTGATCGTCATGTGGCTGATTGTGCCCGTCATGGATGACGACCGACAGACTTGTGGATGACCCTTCGCGGTCACGACGGGATCGCCTCGACCGCCTTCCTCAAGCGGCACGTGCCCAGGCGTGCGACGCCGAGAACAGGAGCCAAGCCGATGTGCCCTCCCATCTTGGGACGAGACAGTCCCAGGACATGTTCCGCCCTGCCCGTCCCCGCAGAAGAGCGCTTCCAAGACGCTCGCCTCACCTGCCTCAACGGTCCCTCATTCACACTCCGCGAGAGTCACGGACAACCGAGAATCAACCGCTCACTTACTCCTCGCCACCTGGGCCGGCGCATGCCCCACCCGCCACCGCGGCATACCCACACCGATGCCGACCTGACCAAGCCCTACTAGGGCACCGGAGCCAACTCAAGGTGCCGGGACGGTCGGCCGTTGTGTGCCCATGACCAAGAAAGACAGTCACGGTGCGGTGGCCGTCAAGGGAGCGAAAGGAGCCAGGACAGAGCTGCGGGGTAGCGAAGAACTTGTCTGTACGCCGACAATGCGGTCACCCTTCACCGTCCAGGGGCCACCGGGCTTCCGGACCGAACCGAGAGGACCGACCATCACCATGCGCAAGCCTCTCCTCGCCACCCTCACCGCCGTTGCCCTCGGTGCCGCCGCCTTGGCAGCCACCACGGGCACGGCAGCCGCAGCACCCAACCGCGTGAGCGGGGCGACCCCCACTGCCGCGACGGCCGCCGTGCACCCCGACAGTACGCCCGCCTCGGTGACAGCCTCCTCCTTCGCCGGCACCGTGGCGCTCAGTAACTGCTCAGGCTCCCTGATCCGCATGCCGAACTCGCAGGCGACGGACCCAGGACTGGTCATGACGAACGGCCACTGCCTCGAAACCGGCCTCCCGAGCGCAGGTCAGGTCATCACCAACCAGTCCTCCACCCGCAGCTTCACGCTGCTCAACGCCTCGGCCGGCACCGCCGGAACGCTCAAGGCGAACAAAGTCGTCTACGCGACGATGACCGACACGGACGTCACGCTCTACCAACTGACCAGGACCTACGCCCAGATACAGCAGTCCACGGGAATCGCGCCGCTGACGCTGTCCGCGACCCACCCGGTGCAGGGGCACGCGATCGACGTGGTCTCCGGCTACTGGAAGCGGGTCTACTCCTGCTCCGTCGACGGATTCGCGTACCGCCTGAAGGAGGGCCAGTGGACATGGAAGGACGCCGTCCGTTACACCCCGGAATGCCAGGTCATCGGGGGCACCTCGGGTTCGCCGGTCATCGACACGACGACCGGGCAGGTCACGGCGATCAACAACACCATCAACGAGAACGGCGAAAGCTGCACTCTTGACAACCCCTGCGAGGTAAACGAGCAGGGGGCCGTCACCATCCGTCAGGGAACCGGATACGCCCAGGAGACCTACGGCATCCCCGCCTGCTTCACGACCGGCAACAAGCTCAACCTGTCGGCCACGGGCTGCACGCTCGCGAAGCCGACAGCGGTAGCGGCACGCTGAGTTGACACCTGAGGGGGCAAGCAAGGCTCGTCCACGGTCAGTGACCGCCCGGCCGCCCTCGCCCCAAGCCGCTACCGGACGAATCCTCAACCGCCCGGAATCCCCGCCCGAGCCCCAACAGCTCCACCCCAGGACCGTCCCCACCCACTGCTCCGAACTCAACACCCGGACCCGTCATATTCACCCCTTCGCGACCAAGCTCACCGAACACCTGGGCAAGTGCCCCGCCAGACCGGCTCGACGCCGTCCAGCAGGACGAGGAGGGCCAGGGTCTGTCCGGCGGCTCATGTGACTGTCGGTTTGTCGGCTCGTTGTTCCCGGCGCGGGGCGGCTGGAAGACCGTCTGTGAACGGCACCGGCGTTGGTCGGCGGACGGCACGTGGGACCGGATCCTGCGCGCCGTCCAGGCGGATGCCGACCTGGGAGACCGGATCGACTGGAGCATGGTCAGTGTCGACTCGACGTCCTGCCGTGCTCATCAGCACGCGGCCGGGGCCCGCAAGAAGAAGCCGTGTGTCCCGAAAAAGGACGACGCCCCGGCACCACCGCCCCGACGAGGGACTCGGACTGTGCTCGTTGTACGACCCGTACGCCCGAAACGATGACGCTGGCGAAGAGGACGTCCTTGAGACCCCGTTGAGGCAGCGCTGGACTCTCCCATCGTGGGAGAGTCCACCATGACGGTGTGCAAGATGAACTTCTCACCATCGGGCGCTTCGCCCGCCTGTGCCGCCTCAGCGTCAAACAGCTACGGCACTACGACGAAATAGAACTGTTGGCCCCGGTCCGCGTAGACGTCAGCTCGGGCTATCGCTATTACGCACCCGAACAGGCGCGTGATGCCCTGACCATCGCCCTGCTCCGCGAGATGGACCTTCCCTTGGCTGTGATCGCCCAGGCGCTGGCTGCCGAGCCTGAGCGCAGGGCACAGATCCTGCACGCTGAGCGGGACCGGCTGGCCGAGCGGATCAGCAGGGACCAGGCCCGGCTGGAGATGCTGGAGCGGCTGACGGAGGGCGGTCTGCCCGGCTATGAGGTGACGATGAACAGAGAGCCGGAGCGACGGCTGGCAGTGGTGCGAGCGGTCTGCACCCCTGCGGAGATCGGAGGCAAGTTCGAGGAGTGCGTGGGCCGACTGCTGCCTGTGCTCGGTAGGACGGGAATCGCATGGGAGCCGCTGCTGTGGGGGCTGTACCCGCTGGATCTGGAAGAGCGGATGGAGATCACCGTCGGAGCGCAGACCCCGCAGGGAGAAGTGCCCGGCCTGGAATTTGAGGTGCTGCCCGGCGGACTCGTTGCCGAGACCATGCACATCGGGCCCTACGCGCAACTGCCTTTGGCCTACAACGCGCTCTTCGCCGCCATCCACGAGCGTGGACTGCGCCCGCAAGCACCCGTACGCGAAGCCTATCTCGTCGGACCGGCAGAGGCACCGCAAGAAGAACTGATGACCCGACTGATCATCCCCGTCCAGGAGAGCATGGCATGACCGCGGTAATAGACATCGATGCCCGGGGTACGCAGCACTGCGAGACGACAGCCCTGGGGGTGCTGCTGCGGCACCAAGGACTTGATCTGTCCGAGCCCATGCTGTTCGGCCTCGGCGCTGGTCTGTCGTTCATCTACTGGGACGGCAAGAACATGGGCTTCCCCTTCCTCGGGGGACGGGTCAAGCCTTTCGACCTCACCAGAAATCTGGCCACCGGACTCGGGCTGGAGCTCCTGGTCCAGGAGACCACCTCCCCGCGCAAGGCATGGGACAACGTGGTGGCCTCCATCGACGCAGGCCGCCCGGTCGGGCTGCAGCTCGACAGCTACTACCTGGACTACTTCAGCTCGAAGGTCCACTTCGGTGGCCACGTCGTAGCCATGTACGGCTACGACGACCACAACGCCTACCTGGTGGACACCGACCAGCAAGGCGGAGCAGTATCCACCAGCCTGACCAGCCTCGCCCAGGCCAGGGCCGCGCGCGGCCCGATGACCGCCAAGCACCGCTCCTTCACCCTCACCGTACCGAGGAACCCGCCCTCCCCCCAGGGCCGGATCATCCCCGCCATCACCGCCTGCGCCGACGCCTTCCTCAACCCGCCCATTGCCAACCTCGGCCACCGAGGCGTTGAGAAGGCGGGCAAGCTGGTGCGTACATGGTTGCAGCGCACCGACGCCCCGCAGCGGGACCTGCCGCAGGCTGCCCGCTTGATGGAGAAGGCCGGCACCGGCGGAGCCCTGTTCCGTAACCTCTACCGCGACTTCCTCGCCGAATGCACCCATCTGCTCGACAGCAGCCATCTGCGCACCGGCCACACGCTGTACGCCGAGGCAGCCGGCCTGTGGACGGAAGCGGCAGCACTGATCAAGAAAGCTGGCGAATCGGGCAGTGGGCAGTGCCTCGTCCAGGCCGGCTCGGTCCTCGATGATCTTTCACGTATAGAGCGAGAGGCCATGCAGGCGCTGAGCTGCCTGGGGAGTGAGACCCCAAGAGTGATCCAGCCCTGACAGCCTTCGTCGGTGACAGTGGTGAACGTCGCCGGGCCTTCGTGGTCGGCGTCGCGGACGATGCCAGCGCGCGTTCACGCATGGCGGCGGCGAACCAGCGAGAGCTGGGGTTCGCGGAGCGGACGAAGATGCTGTTGTGGGCGACGACGGACCGGACCCAGATCAGGGTTTTGGGCGTCGCACCGTCTTCACGGTAGGGGCGACATGCAGATCGCCGGTGGAGGCGACCGTCTTGAGGGGCCGCGGCGACCAGGTGGACATGACGACAGCCCGCTTCCTGCAGAGAGGAGATTTGGGTCAGGGAGCGCGGCGTCGCAGTGCGGGATTTGTGATTGAGGGCGCGGGAGTCGGGTTCTTCTCCTGTGCAGCAAGGTCCACTCCGGGTGCCACGATGGCATCGATGGCGTCGAGGATCTCTGCGGACAGGGTGGTGTCAGCGGCGGCCAGTTGGGAGTGCAGGTGGTCCATGGTCCTGGGGCCGATCAGAGCGCCGGTGACTGCCGGGTGGGCGGTCACGAAGCCGAGCGCCATCTGGATCACGGTGATGCCGGACGCGTCGGCGAGCGCGGCCAGCTTCTCGACGGCGTCCATCTCGGCCCGGTTCTCCGGAACGGAGACGTCGAAGCGCTGAGGCATGAATGCCGACCTGCTCGTGGTGACCTCGCGGCCCTCGCGCACAGCGCCGGTCAGCCAGCCGGACGCCAGCGGGCTCCACACGAGCACCCCGAGGCCGTACTCCTCGGCGAGGGGCAGAACCTCGCTTTCCGGTTCTGCTGGCCTCCGCCGGCTCGCCCCACGCCGCCCTGAAGCAGTGGATCGACCTGTTCGTCGACTTCCTGGTCACCAAGCATGGGCTCGCCGAGGCACTGCAGTCCGACAGCGCGCGCTTCGAGACCCTGCACGCCTACTTCCTCGACCGCATGGTCCCCGCGTGCTCGGCGTTGCTTGAGGCAGCCGTGCAGGAAAATGAGGCTCCCGCAGACGTCACCGCGTACTCACTCCTGCGCGGCATCGGCAATCTGTGCATCGGAGCCGATTCCCGGTACAACGCGCGCCGCCTCGTCGACCTGCTGGTCATGGGGCTGAAGCAGCAAGGCGCCACCTGAAGTATCCAAGGGCTGCCATGCACGCACCCGCGGCTCTCCCGGCAGCCTTACCGCTGCCGCTCAGGCACGTTGCCCTCGTCGCTTCATAGCCGGGCGCCGACGGCTGCGTCGGCGCTGCCGGGCCCGGCGCAGGGCGGCGGCGCTGGGGCGCTCGCGCAGTGGGCTGACCAGCAGGGTCCACCTTGCGGCAGACCGGCGCTGTCGCCCGCCGGCGTTCGTGCTCACGCCTGGGCAGACCGCCGACGGTCCCGGTTCGTCGCGGTGTTGGAGAAGGTCAGGGTGCGCGGGCCGGTGGGCCGTCCGCGCACCCGACCGGACGCGGTCGCTGCCGAGAGGACGTACTCCTCGCGGGCGAGCCGGGCCTACCTGCGCAGACGTGGGATCAAGGCGGTCATCCCGGAGAGGCCGATCAGGCTGCGAACCGCAAGAAGCGTGGCAGGGACGGCGGTCGGCCGGTGGCCCATGACGCCGAGGAGCACAAGGAGCGCAACACGGTGGAGCGCTGCATCAACAAGATCCGGGCATGGCGGGGCTCCGGCTACGTGGATCCATCATCTGGATACGCAGCCTCAACCCGGGCCGCGGTAGCGGCGCCCGGTGGGCAGACCGACGCCGCTACCGCTCACCTTCAGGCCGGTGAGGTGACCGCCCGGCCAAGATGCCGGGCGAAGAACCGGACCGCGCTGTCGGCCTCGAACCTGGGGAAGTCGAAGTGCTTGCCCGCGTTGGCGTGCAACGTCTTCTCCTTCGAGGCGAAGGCGTCGAACAGCGCGAGGCCGGCCTCGCGCGGGATGCGCTCGTTGTCCCACTGCATGGCGAACTCGATCGGGATGGTGATCTGCTTCGCCGTCTCGACCAGGGCATCGGGCCACATCATGCCGAAGACCGCGGCCGTGATCCTGGGCTCGATCGCCACCAGCGGCACCCCGATCGCGGTGCCCAGGCCGATGCCGACGTAGCCCACCGGGCCATCGGCGCCGATCTCCGGAAGTTCCTGAAGGGCGTCCAGGGTCGCCCGCCACTCGGGTATGGCGAGCTCCGCCAGGCGGGCGTTGTAACGGACGACGATCGGGCCTTCCGACTCGCCTGCCGCCTGCGCCTTGCGCAGCTCGGCGATCTCCTGCTCGTCGTGCGCGGTGCGCGGCCGGTCGCCGTGACCGGGCGCGTCGATGACGGCGACATGGAAGCCGCAGCCGCTCACGAGAAGGTGGGCGCGGCCCGCCATCGCTCGATGCTTCTTGTGGGTGCCGCCGCCGTGGCCCATCAGGACCAGGGGCGCGCGATCGGCCGCGCCGGAAGCCGGCGACCAGAGAACGCCAGGGACCTCGCCCACGGTGAAGTCGCGCTCGACCATGCCGTTCGACGACGACTCGGCGGTGAACTGCAGAGAGTGCATAGGTGTGTTGCCTTTCGGAGTGCCTTGTTGTCGAGGCGCTCCCGGCGACACCTACGTCAATCGCCGGCCGTGACGGGAAGGGGGAGCACCCACGTCGATACAGCGTTCATGGGTCTCACCTCCTCGGGTGGCGTCACGGTCAACTGCAAGCTATAAGCCTGAGTATCATCCCGTCCAATCCTTTTCCCCGCCGCGTGATCACGACTCCAGACAGGCCCGCATCGTCGCGGTCGTTTCCGACTCGCCCGAGCAGAGGGGACGCCGGAGCGACACGGTCTGCCGTGTCCACTGGCGTTCGGCGCCTGGCCGATCTCCGCGGGCGCGACATTGCCGACTGCGGCGTTCGCGCGGTGAGGCTCACTGCTGACGGGAATACAGAATCTCTCGCCGAGTTCACTGTCGACTCGCGGCCTGAGACGACCGATGAGGGCCGGTGCGTATGTGCGCACGCATCCCTTGCAGGCCGAACAGGATGAGAAGCTCAACCACTCCGCCGTCGGCGCTGCCCAGCCAGTGGGGCAAGGACGTGTCGGACTCGGCTGCCTCACCGGGCGGCAGCGCCAGGTCGCGGTCGCCGATCAAGAGTCGCAGGCGTCCGTTGAGCACGTAGAGCCATTCGAAGCCTTCGTGGGTCTGCGGGGTCGGTTCGAGTGGTTCCGGCTGGGCGGGGTGATCATCTTGAACGCGTGCACACCGCCCGGTCGCCGCGACAGGGGCACAAAGGTCATTCCGAACCGACTGATCGGCTTGAGGTGGATCCGGGGGTCGCCGGTGCGCGGGGCACCCACGAGGTCGTCCAGCGGAACGTCGTAGATACGGGCCAGCGGCAGTAGCAGCACCGCCCCTGGCTGAGGGCTGTCGCGACGCTTCTTCCGACGGCCTGGCTGATGTTGCTGGCGAGGCACCTTTGACCGGAGCCAGCCGCGCAGGTGATCGTAGTCGTAGCCCTTGTCCGCGTGGAGCTTGGGGGGCCGTCGTCGGCGCGGTCCGCGCCACGAGCGGATCGGCGGGATACCCCGCACCAGGGGCTCCGGCCCCTGGCTGTCGTGGGTGTTGGCGGCGGAGATGCCGACGGAGAGGGGCAGACCGGTCCGCTCGCTTAGCAAGTGGATTCTTGAGCCTCTCTTGCCGCGATCTACGGGATTCGGACCTGTTAGGTCTCCCCTTTCATCGCCCGCATGTTCACCGAGTCGATCGCGCACCGCGACCAGTCGAGGTTGCCGCGCGCGCCGAGCTCGTCCAGCACCAGGCGGTGGAGCCTGCCCCGGACCCGGGCCCGGCTCCACTCGGTGAACCGTCGGTGTGCGACCGGCCCGGACGGGCCGAAGCCCGCCGGTAGTTGGCGCCACGTCGGCCCGTCGTGTCCACGAACACAATGGCCGCAAGCACTTGACGGTCCCCAATACCGGCGTCGGCCACCGCCTTGGCGTCGTACCGGAGCAACCGGGACCACCCGCTGGAACGACTCCCACAACCCGTCCGGCACCAGCCGCTCCACCATCGCCATCACGGCCGCCAGCCCAGTGATCGAGCCAGTTGAGACGATCTCCAAAGGCCGAACGGCTCGCCGATCCGCGCCCAGGAGGTACCGGCGGCGCGCTCCTCCAGGACACACACGCGCACCAGGTCCGCCGCGCGGGACCCGACGCCCGAGGCCGCCAGGGCGAGGACGCCGGGCCAGGCGTCCTCCTGCCACACGGCCCGGAGCAGGACCTCGCGGGGGTTGTGCAGGTGGCTGCCGGCCCATCCGCGCTTGAAGGTCTTCCGTGCCATGAGGGCTCCCGGGCATCGTCACGATGCCCGGCCCGGAACCAGTGGCGCGCATCCCAGGTCTCAGCTCCGTCACAGACCCCGTACCCATTACGACCACGAGCCTGAAGACTGACATTCTCACCACGTGGAGACAGCTGAACTCGTTCTGGAATACGTGAAGACCTTGGTGTGGCCCATGGTCACACTCACCCTGGTGTGGGGCCTACGCACCCACATTCAGTACGCATTCACGCGCATGACCAGATTGGAGACACCAGCAGGCGCAATCGAGTTCGAGGCTGACGCGCGGGAGGTCCGGCAGAACGCAGAAGAGCTGTCCACCAACCCCGACTCCGACAATCCGGCCTCTCAGGGATCTGGCGAACCAACCCCTGAACAGGAGGAGATTCCGCTCGACATTTACGAGTCCGCGCGAATCACGGCTATCCGTTCTCCTGCACTGGCCGTTATCCGCAGCTGGGATTTCCTCCAGGAGGATCTGACCCACGCTCTGAATCAGCGTCGCATTCCCGACCCCCCGGACGGTGCTCGATGGCATCCTGCGGACATTTCATGGGAGCACTTGCACAGGCTGGGTCTTGAGCCCGGAGCAGTGGCCGTTTACATGTCGCTGAAAGACCTATGGGACAGAGCAGCACACACCCTTACCGTGGTCACTCCGCAAGCCGCAAACAACTTCATCGCCAGCTGCCGCGACCTTTCGCATCAGGTGAATTCCAGATACCACACGTAGCGCTCGATGGCTGTCGCCCGTCCACTCATGTCAAAGTGCTTCGCGCAGCGCCTGGGTGAGGAAGTTGTCGGCCGCGTTTCCCGGGTGGTGCACGACGGCCGCGGCGGGTCCACTCCTCGCGCACGAGGTCGGCGAGCGGCACACCGATCGGGTCGGCGATGCGGATCAGGGGGTCGACGAGTGTGACGGCGTGACCCTGCTCGATCCGGTTGTACGGGCCGAGACTGATGCCGGCCCGGAGTGCGATCTCGGCTCGCCTCCGCTCGCGCGGAGTGGACAAGGTCGACGGCTTGTTTCTCCGAGGTGCCGTGGACAGGACGCATCCACGGGTGGGCGCCATCAGCCAGCGCCGAGACCGTCAACCAGGCGGCCCAGGAACCGGGCGAAGGTGGCTTCGGCGGTGAGCGGGCGTCCGGGGGCGGAGAGGGCTTCGGCGAGTTCCGGGTGGCGGCCGTCGGCGGCGACAGCGGCGAGGTAGCGGGCCTCGGCTGCGACCCGGTCCGGGGATTGTGAGGCTGCGGCCTGCGTGATCTCGTGAGCGACGTGTCCGGCCACGAATGCGGTGAGTTGGGCGAAGACCTCCAGCTTCGCTGCACCGTCCAGCCCGGTGGGCCGCAAGGCGGCGAGAGCATGTTCCAAGAAGGCCAGAGTGTTGGGGCCCGGAACGCGACGGGTGGACAAGGCGGCGGGCAGCCAGGGGTGCCGCAGCATGTGGGCGCGCTGCAGGTGGGCGATGGTCTTCAGATCTGTACGCCAGTCACCACTGGGTGGGCCCGTGACCGTGAGTTCGCCGCTGACGTGGTCGACCATCAGTTCCAGCAGTGTCTCCTTGTCGGGGGCGTAGCTGTAGAGCGACATGACGCCGGCTCCGACCTGGGCCGCCACCCGCCGCATGGTGACCGCTTCGAGGCCTTCGGCGTCCGCAAGGGTGACGGCCGCCGCGGTGACCGCTTCCCGGCTGAAGGAGGGCTTGCGGCCCCTGCGGGGTTCGGTGCTGCGCAGCCAGAGCTGTTCGGGGTCGGCGCCCGCGGCGCCGGACCTTCCGTCATTGGGCACGGTCTCGCGCTCCTTCCCCTGTTTCCAGGACGGCTCTTGCGAAGGTCATCCAAGCATCCTCTATTCTCGTACATCGTACGAGAATAGAGGAGGGGAACGATGCCATCACGCACGCCCGACGCCGTGGCCGGACCGGCATGGGTGCCACCTGCCGGGAAGCCACCGCTGTCCTCACGGATGATGAGGGCGACCTGGCGAGGTCTGCCGGCGAAACGGCACGAGGTCGGGTGGGAACCGGGGCTGGTGGTGCCGGCCGCCGACGGAAGCCTGCTGATCACGGACCACTACTTCCCGCGTACGCAAGGCGACTTCCCGACCCTCCTGGTCCGCTCCCCTTATGGCCGCGGCCTGCCATGGTCGCCCCAGTACGGCCTGCTCTTCGCCGAACAGGGCTTTCATGTGGTCCTGCAGAGCTGCCGCGGCACCGGCGGTTCGGGAGGCGCGTTCGACCTGTGGCGCAACGAGGTCGCCGACGGCCAGGCCACAATGTCCTGGCTGCGTGAGCAGCCCTGGTTCAACGGAACACTGGGAACGGTAGGCCCCAGCTACCTTGGCTACGTGCAATGGGCCCTCGCCCTGGACCCGCCGCCGGAACTCAAGGCAATGGTGGTGCAGGTAGGGCTGCACGACCCCTACGCCCTGTTCTACGCGGACGGTGCGCTGCGCCTGGAGAACGCCCTCGCCGTCGGCGCGGGCATGACCTACCAGCACCAGGGCATGGCCCCCTTCCTGAGGGCGACGCTGCGCCTGCAACGCGGCCTGCGCGCCGTCACCACCGCTCAGCCCCTGCGCGGTGCGTACGAGTCCGCCCTCGGGGGCGAAGTGCCCTGGCTGGACGACGTGATGACACACCCGGACGCCAAGGGCACCCACTGGGCCGGCGCGTCGTTGGCGGATTCGGCAGAGCGGCTCCGCGTGCCCACAGCTCTGATCACCGGATGGCACGACGCACTGGCCGACCAGACCTTCGAGCAGTACGACCGGCTGCGTCGGGCCGGATGCGAGACCGCCCTGCTCGTCGGCCCCTGGACCCACACCTCGGCCCTGCAGCGGGGATGGCCAGAGGTGTTCGCCGAAAGCCTCGCCTGGCTGCGTGCCCACCTGTACGCCGACCCATCCGACCTGCGCCCCACCGGGGTGCGCGTGCACATCGGCGGCGAAAACACCTGGCGGGACCTCGACAACTGGCCACCGGCCCTCGCTGCCACCTCGTGGTATCCCGCCCCGGGCGGGCACCTCACCGAGCAGGCCGCCACGGACTCCGCACCACTGACGACGTTCCGCTACGACCCGGCCGACCCCACCCCGTCCATCGGCGGCCCGCTGCTCTCCCGCACCGCCGGCCCTCGCGACAACAGCAGCCTGGAGGCCCGAGACGATGTCCTGACGTTCACCGGCCCACCGCTGACCGAGCCCGTGGACATCCTGGGCCAGGTCTCCGCACGGCTGAGCATCTCCACGGACACCGGGCACGCCGATGTCTTCACCCGCTTGTGCGACGTGGACGCACAAGGCCGCTCAGTCAACGTCTGTGACGGGCTGGGTCGACTTCGAACGACTGGTCATACGCCCTCGCAGGTCAGCGTACCGATGAGCTCCACCGCCCATCGCTTCGCCGCGGGTCACCGCCTACGCTGGCAGATCAGCGGAGGCGCCCATCCGCGCTACGCCCGCAATCCCGGCACCGGGGAATCGCCGGTGGACGCCACCACCTTCACACCGGTGCGCATCACGGTCCACGCGGACTCGGCACTGATGCTCCCCTTCAGCCCTGGGCTCGCGTAATTCCTCTGCTCTCCGGGAAACGGACTGACGAGCCGGGCCGTCCGGCCCGGCTCGCTCCTCGACGACCAACTGCTCGCGCGCCCCGGCGGCGACATGGACCATCACCTCGACCAGGTCCCTCCAGCGGCTCGGCATCCTGACCACCACCGCGGTGCCGGAGGTCTCCAGCACGCCGGTGGCCACGCCATCCTGGTGGGCGGTCAGTACTTCCGGCCGCTCGCGGTACAGCCGGCACAGACCCGCGCGGGTCCGCTTGACCGTGCGGCGCCGACCCGACTCCCACACGTGTCCATCAGGGTCGGGGCTGGAGACTGGCAGGCCCGCATGTTGAGGTGCCGGGTATTGCCTGGCTGCCGTTGCTCGGCGCGCACATGATGTTCCGTCACTTCTCATGGTCCTGCCTCACTCTCCCGCAGAGGCGGCTACGTGCCAGTGGGGTGGTCCGCGGCGACACGGCACCCCTGGGCGGCGCGGATCCGGGGGACCGGCTCCGGATCCGCGTTTAATCGCGCCCGAGAACCGAAACACCGGGCACGGAGAGCGCTGACGGGCGCGGATCCCCGGGCCACGCCCCACAGCGCTTGAGGGAGATTGCCATGAGCGGCACAACGGCTTTGCCGACACCGTCCGGTCCCTATCTGGACGAAGGGCTGCTGCCCGCCGATTTCTACGCCTACGAGGAACTGCTGTCGGACGGCGAGCGGGAGAAGGTCGAGTCCCTTCGCGCGTTTCTCCGCACGCAGGTCGCCCCGATCGTCGACGACTGCTGGGCCCGAGCCGAGTTCCCCTTCCAGTTGGTCGAGGGCTTCGGGAAACTCGGCTTGATGGACTGGGCCGACCCGGACTCCCCGGAATCCAGGCCCAGCAACCTCCTCGCGGGCTTCATCGCGCTGGAGCTGGCGCATGTCGACGCGTCCGTGGCGACGTTCGCCGGCGTGCACACGGGTCTGGCCATGGGCACCATCCTCACTTGCGGTTCCGACGAACAGAAGCGGCGGTGGCTGCCGGCGATGAGCCGCTTCGAGAAGATCGGCGCCTTCGGGCTGACCGAGCCGCACGGCGGATCCGACGTGGCCGGCGGCCTGCGGACGACCGCGCGCCGCGACGGCGACGTATGGATCCTTGACGGCGCGAAGCGGTGGATCGGAAACGCGACGTTCGCCGACCTGGTCGTCATCTGGGCCCGCGATGTCGAGACGCAGCACGTGCTGGGCTTCGTCGTGGAGAAGGACACCCCCGGGTTCACCGCGACGAAGATCGAGAACAAGATGGCGCTGCGGATCGTGCAGAACGCCGACATCGTGCTCGACGGCTGCCGCGTTCCGGAGGCCAACCGGCTGCAGAACGCGAACTCGTTCAAGGACACCGCCAAGATCCTGCGCCAGACGCGCAGTGGCGTGGCGTGGCAGGCGGTGGGAGTGATGTTCGGCGCCTACGAGATCGCCCTGCAGTACGCGAAGGAGCGCGAGCAGTTCGGGCGCCCGATCGGGGGCTTCCAGCTCGTGCAGGACCTGCTGGTGAAGATGCTCGGCAATGCCACGGCCTCGTGCGGGATGATGGCGCGCCTGGCCCAGTTGCAGGATGCCGGGGTGTACCGGGACGAGCAGTCCGCCCTGGCGAAGGCCTACTGCACCGTGCGGATGCGCGAGAACGTGGGCTGGGCGCGGGAACTGCTGGCCGGCAACGGCATCCTCCTCGACTACAAGATCGGCCGCTTCGTCGCCGACGCCGAGGCCATCTACTCGTACGAGGGCACGCGGGAGATCCAGACCCTCATCGTCGGACGTGCCGTGACCGGCGGCCTGAGCGCCTTCGTGAGGTGAAGCAGATGACCACCGAATCCGTCTTCACCGGCCTGAAGGTCCTTGACGCGTCGAGCTTCATCGCGGGACCGGCCGCGGCCACCGTGCTCTCCGACTTCGGAGCGGACGTCATCAAGATCGAGCCGCCGGGGACGGGCGACCCCCAGCGGCGGCTGGGCTCCGTACCGCCCAGTCCCCGGGCGCAGGCCAACTACAGCTGGCACCTCGCCAACCGCAACAAGCGCGGCATGGTGATCGACCTGAAGTCACCGGCGGCCACCACGGTCCTCAAGCGCCTCGTCGAGTGGGCCGACGTGGTGATCACTAACTTCCCGCACGGCACACGGGAAAAGCTGCACCTTGGCTACGAAGAGGTCGCGGGCTGGAATCCGCAGGTCGTCTACGCCGACATCACCGGCTTCGGGGACACCGGCCCCGACGCCGGGCAGCCGGGCTTCGACCTGACCGCCGCCTGGTCGCGCAGCGGACTGCTGGCCTCCACCCGGGACGCGGGAGCCCCGCCGACGGTGCCGGTCTGGGGCAGCGGCGACTACATGTCGGCGGTCGCGATCTACGCGGCGATCGTGACCGCCCTGTACCGCCGTGAGCGCACGGGACAAGGAGCCAGTGTCGGGACGTCGCTGCTTGCCGCGGGCGTCTGGGCCACGGGAACGCTCGTGGCCGGCGCGCTCGCCGGCGGCACGCCGTTCGAGCTGCACGACCGGAAGGCGCCGGCGAACCCGCTGATCAATCCCTACCGGACCGCGGACGGCGAGTGGTTCATGCTGGTCGCCTCACCTCCGCACTGGCCGGGGCTGACGCGGGCCATCGGACACCCCGAGCTGCTCGAGGATCCCCGTTTCGCGGACATCGAGGGCTTCGTCAAGAACTCCGCCGCGCTGAGCGAGCTGCTCGACGCCGAGTTCCGCACGCGGCCCTTCACCCACTGGAAGGACGCCCTGGGCCGGGAACGCGTCACCTACAGCCTCATTCAGACGCCGGAACAGGCCGCGCGGGACCCGCAGCTGCGCGCGAACGACATCGTGGTGCCGCTGGTAGGAGTCAGCGGACTGGAGGAAACCATCAGCAGTCCGGTCAACCTCCGAGGGGTGCCGAAGGTGCAGGCGAAGCGAGCGCCCGATCTGGGTGAGCACAACGACGAGATCCTCGCCGAGCTGGGATTCGGCCCCGCCGAGATCGCCGAGCTGCGCGCCCAGGGAACGATCCCCGGCACGACGGAAGGCGAGGCGTCGCCATGAGCACGGCGTCCGAAGCGTCCGGCACGGTGCTCCACGAGCGCCGTGGCGGCGTGCTGACCATCACCCTCAACCGCCCGGCGCAGAAGAACGCCGTGGACCACGAGGTCGCGGTACGGCTCGCGTCGGCTCTGGATCTGCTCGACGCGGACCCGGAGCTGTCGGTCGGCGTACTCACGGGCGCGGGCGGGGTGTTCAGCGCGGGCATGGACCTGAAGGCATTCGCCAAAGGTGAGCTGCCGGTGCTCCCCGGCCGGGGTTTCGGCGGGCTTACTGGCACGGCGGTGCGCAAGCCGTTGATCGCCGCGGTCGAGGGCTGGGCGCTCGGCGGCGGCTTCGAGATGGTGCTCGCCTGCGACCTGATCGTCGCCGCGGAAGACGCCCGGTTCGGGCTTCCCGAGGTCACGCGCGGCCTCGTGGCGGCGGCGGGCGGACTGGTCAGGCTGCCGCGCCGCCTTCCGTACCACGTAGCCGCGCGCGTACTGCTCACGGGCAAGCCGCTGACCGCGGCCGAAGGCAAGGAGTACGGCCTCGTCAATGAGCTGACCCCACCCGGCGCCGCGCTGGACGCGGCCCATGAGCTGGCGGAGCGCGTCGCACGGAACGCGCCGTTGGCGCTGGCGGCCGTCAAGGAGGTTCTGCGCGAAACGCAGGGCTTGAACGAGAGCGACGCCTTCACACGCCAGGACGAGCTCACGAGCGGGGTGTTCTCCAGCGAGGACGCGCGGGAGGGCGCACAGGCATTCGCCGAGAAGCGCGCCCCTGTCTGGCACGGCCGCTGAAGCCGGCCAGGTCAGCCGCCTGCCTCCCCCACAGCCCGCGTCCGACTCCCAGGAGCAGTGACCAACCATGAATGCGCACAGACCCGTCCACCGCGTGGCAATCGTCGGCACTGGCACCATCGGTGCGAGCTGGGCTACGCACTATCTCGTCCGAGGCTTCGACGTGACGGCGACCGACCCCGCCCCCACCGCGGAGGCGGCCCTGCGTGCGTACGTGGCGGCGGCATGGGACGCGGCGACCTCGATCGGGCTCGCGCCCGGTGCCTCGCCCGATCGCCTGAGCTTCACCACGGACCTGCGTCAGGCCGTCGCGGACGCCGATTTCGTACAGGAGAACGCGCCGGAGCGCCCGGAGCTCAAGGTCCCGCTGTTCGCCGACATCGACGACGCAGCGCCGCCGGGCGCGATCATCGCGTCGAGTTCGTCGGGCATCACGATGAGCGTCATCCAGGCCGAGTGCCGGCGTCCGGAGCGGACCGTCATCGGTCATCCCTTCAACCCCCCGCACATCATCCCGCTTGTGGAGGTCGTCGGCGGGACGAGGACCGCTCCGGAGACGATCCGGGACGCCATGTCGTTCTACGCCGCGATCGGCAAGAAGCCGATCCACCTCAAGAAGGAGCTTCCCGGGCACGTCGCCAACCGCATCCAGGCCGCGCTGTACCGCGAGGTCGTCCACCTGGTCCAGGAGGGGGTGCTCGACGTGGCGGACTCCGACGACGCGGTGTCCTGGGGACCGGGGCTGAGATGGGGCGTCATGGGCCCCCATCTGCTGTGGCATCTCGGCGGAGGGGAGGGCGGCATCGAGCACTTCATGGAGACCCTCATGCCCCGGATGGTGGCGTCCTGGCAGGAACTGGGCACGCCCGAGTTCACACCCGAGCTCAAGGAGAAGATCGTGGGCGGCGTCCTGGAGGAGGCGGACGGCCGCTCGGTCGATGAACTGGCCGCTCGGCGCGACGCGATGCTCTCGGCCCTGCTGGCCGTGCGCGCCCAGTACGACCCGTCCGGCCCGCCGAGCACCGCAGCCGGTCACCCGGCGAAGGAGGGACTGTGACGGGGGGCCGGGAGAAACTGTTCGTGCTCGAGGCCAGCAGTGGCGGTCGGCTGTTCTCCGTGAACCCCGACGGTTCCGACAAGAAGGTTGTCGTCACCGAGTGCAGGATCCCCGACGGGGTAGCCGTCGATGTCGTGGCGGGGCACATCTACTGGACGAACATGGGCCTTCCACCGGAGAACGACGGCTCGATCGAACGCGTGGATCTGGACGGAGGCAACCGGACGACGATCGTCCCCAGAGGCGTCACGCACACGCCCAAGCAACTCCACCTGGAGGCCGCCGGCCGGAAGGTGTACTGGGGTGATCGTGAAGGCATGCGCGTGATGCGCTGCGACCTCGACGGCTCGAACGTCGAAACCCTCGTGCAGACGGGCCAGGGGGAGGACGACCGTCGCGACGAGACCAGATGGTGCGTGGGAGTCGCCGTCGACCCTGTGGGCGGACACCTCTACTGGACACAGAAGGGCCCGAGTGACGCGGGACTCGGGAAGATCCTACGGGCCGGAGTCGACCTGCCCGCCGGGGAGGGAGCGGCCGAACGCGGCGACATCGAGGTGCTGTTCGAGGGGCTGCCGGAGCCGATCGACCTCGAACTCGACCTCGCGGAGCGCACGCTGTACTGGACGGATCGCGGGGACCCGCCGCGGGGCAACAGCGTGAACCGCTCGCCGATGGACCCGCCGGACGGGCGGCGGACGCCGGAGATCCTGTTGACCCACCTGATGGAAGGCATCGGCCTCGCCCTCGATCCGGACGACAACCGCATGTACGTGACCGACCTGGCCGGGAACGTGTACGCAGCCGATCTCGACGGATCGAACCGGAGGGAGATCCTCGTCCTGCAGGGCAACCTCACCGGCATCGCCCGTGCCGTGTTGCCGACCGGGACGAGGGTCTGACTTGATCTTTACCTGCGGGGCGAGGGCCGGGCGGCTGAGCCGAGGTGTCTCCTTCGCCGTCCTCGGATTTCGCCGGACCCCTCACCGGCCGCCCGAAACCAGCACCTGTGCGTCGCAGCCGCTTGCTGCCCCGATGTCGATCGTCGGGAGCGCCACGTGTCGGCCGTTTGCGCAACTGCTTCTGGCGGGCCGGTGAATCCCTGTGGCGTGCTGCCCGAGCACCGTGTCCCTGATCAGCTGGTTGCCGTCAATGCTGCGCGCACGGCGGTGAGGATCTCCGCGGAAAGCGAGGAGCCCTTGGTGGCTCGGGCCAGGACGAGTGCGCCGAGCATGGTGCACAGCCCGTTGACGCCGTCCTGGTCCTCGGTCGCGAGCCACTCGGCGAAGCCACCCACGCCCTCGGTGCAGACGCGGCGTGGCGGCGGACGGATGCCCCGTTGCCGCACTCGCCACCGACATGGCGCGCGAACCCGGAGATCGCGACGAGGCCGAGCGGCTGATCGACGCCCTCGAACGAGAACAGCCCGAGCCGCCGCCGGGTCGCGGGCGCAGCCGCTGCCAGGCCGGCCGGCGGTCACTTCTGGATGTTCTGACCCCGACAGATGGGTCGGCCCTGCGGAACGTGCGAAGTGACCGCAGGGCCGACCCAGGAGCACCGTCCTGTCAGGGTACCCACGCCCGACCGTATGAGCAGCAGCAGTTCGCCGCCCGGTGAGCTGCTGCATACGTGCTCACCCTGCCCTCGGGCAGGGCTACGTGGGCGGGTGCCCCTGTCCGCCGGGTTCGGCATCGCGGGTTGTCCCCGTGCTGACGGTGATTTCACCTGTCGCCGTGGGGACCAGCACACATGGCTGGTCTTCTGAGCCAGGAATTCTCTGTGGACGCCTGGCCGTACCTGCTTGTTCGTCAGTTCGGCGAACCATCGCTCCACCAGGTTGAGCCAGGACGATCCGGTGGGTGTGAAGTGCAGGTGGAACCGTGGGTGTGTCAGCAGCCGGGTCTTGATGGCCGGGGCCTTGCGGGTGGCGTAGTTGTCCAGCACCAGGTGGACCCAGAGGCCGGCCGGGACTTCCTGGTCGAGCTTGATGAGGAACTTCTTGTACTCCTCGGTGCGGTGGCGTCGGTGCAGGGAACCGGTCGCCTTGCCGGTGGCGGCCCCCGGAGCGGCGGACGGAGTGGTGGTGCCGGGGCGTACGTAGCCGTGGGGGTCCGCCGCGGAACTCCGGGCATTATCAGCAGTACGGGCTGAGAGCGGTCCAGGGCATGGATCTGCGACTTCTCGACGACAGGTGCCGGAGCGCCAAGGGCTCATTCCGGCCGCGTCCCGAGTCGCTCGGCCAGAAAGGCGATGATCTCGTTCCGGGCCTGCACGGTGGGGTGACCGTCCTGGTCGACGAGGTGTGCCGTGACGACGCTGTGGGCGCAACCGACGACGTCACGGAAGAAGGGCGGAGGGTCGGTGTTCGCCGTCTCGGCGTTGAGGACGCGGCCGTCGAATGCGTCCCCGAGCAGTGCTCGGTAAGCCGCGAACCGCTTGCCGGTGCACCACCTGTCATTGTCGAAGCGGTAGCCAAGAACCTTCAATCCGTCTCGCGCTACGCGTTCAGCCACGGCAGCAGCATCTTCGTCGCTGATCTCCAGACCGCCGGGGTCGTCGAGCGGAAGCGACGGATGGTTGACCACTGGTGCGATGACAGCGGGTTCGAGCGCCATGGTCAAGGCGAAGTTGCCGGTAAAACACAGGCCGACGGCGCCGACGCCAGGCCCACCACGCTCGGCGTGCGCCAGGCGAGCGAGGCCGCGCAGCCACGTGACGACGGGGCTGGTGCCGCCACCGGCAAACGCTCGGAACTCGGCGCTGACACACGCGCGTCGAACAATGGTCTCGTGTGTCTCGGCGAGCGGATAGGCACCGTCGACGCCGAAAAGAGAAGGCAGGTACACGGAGAAGCCGGCATCGCGCACCCAACGCGCGAACCGCGCGACGTCGGGGCTGATACCCGGCATCTCGGGCATGAGGATGACTGCCGGTCCCGACCCGGCGACATACACGGTCTTGTCGACGTCATCGACGCCGACGGCTCTCCGAGAGAAGTCGTCCAAAGGGTCGCTCTGCCCTCGCATGATTGTCATGACCGAGATGATGGCGAGTGGCCGCCTTCCTGAGAAGCGGCGACATCGCCATGTATCCCGTTAATATCGCCACCTGTTCAAAGGCGCTGGAGGGGCCGCATGAGTCCGCTGCGAGTTGGTGTGCTGGCCTACCCAGGCTGCTTCGCGTCGGAGGTGTTCGGAGTCCCCGACCTCCTGGCGATGGCCACACATGTTGCCGCGGCACAAGGGGCGGTTCAGCGGGCCTACGAGGCGTCGGTCATCTCGCCCCGGCGGCGCGTGACCGCGTCCGGCGGCTCGGTCATCGACGTCTCTGCGGTTCGCCCCGTAGACGTCCTGATCGTGCCGGGCTTCGAGCTTTCGCCCACACTCGATCTCGACGCGACACTCGCAAACCTGGGACCGGAAGTAGCGTCGATTCGATCGCAAGCGGCCTCGGGGACCGCTGTCGTATCGATCTGCGTGGGCGCCTTTCTGGTTGCTGAGGCGGGGCTGCTCGGCGGGCGTGAAGCGACCACGTCCTGGTTGTTCGCGGATCGGTTCGCCCGCCGGTACGCCGACGTGTGCCTCCGCCCGGAGAGCTTGGTCGTGACCGACCGGGGGGTGACGACCACGGCGGCCTTCAGCGCCATGTACGACTTCGCGCTGCAGTTCATTCGCGAGCACGACGGCCCCCGCGTCGCCCGCAGCACCGCGCGCATCGCACTTATTGATGACGCACGCTCCACGCAGGCTCCCTACGTCGACTCGGGGCTCATACCCACGGTGGGCAGAGAATTCTCGCTCAGCGTCAAGCGGTGGCTCGACCAACACCTCAGCGCTCGCTATGACCTGCCCACCCTCGCCAAGGAGTTCCACGTAAGCACGAGAACCATGCTCCGTCGCTTCGGTGACGAAGCCGGCGAGACGCCACTCGCGTATCTGCAGACGGTCCGGGTGCATCGAGCCAGATACCTGCTGGAGACGACCGACAGGACCGTCGCAAGCATCGCCGCCGATGTCGGGTACCGCGACCCCGGGGCGTTCAGCGGCATCTTCGCCAGACACACGGGCCAGCGGCCGAGGGAATACCGCGCGAGATTCCATCGTCGCTGTGACCGCCACGGGTCAACCCGACGAACAGAGACGTGAGATCCGCCGACAACGGCCACCAGCAGCAGCGGCGCATCGCAGTGTGGGCAAGGAGGCGTCGTCCCGGAGGGCCCCGGTTCGACAGCGGCAGTCTCGCCGGTCCCCGGTATCAGGCCAAGCCTGCCCACGCGTCAGCTCCGAACGTGCCCTGCAGCGGCTCAAGCCCGACCCGGTTCCTCGCCCGGCGGGAAGAGGCGTCGGCGCTGTCGGCGTCGTCAACATGCCCGTGAGCGTCCATCATGATGGCCGTTGCCCGGCCCTGCGAGGTGATCAGCCACGCGAGCACCTGTTAGAGCGGGGCTTCCCCCGGTCCCTCGTTTTTCCAGTGGGCCCGCCACCCGCCACCCGCCACCCGGCACCCGGCACTGCGGCTACGACCTGGTCGGCTTTCTCAAGGTGGGAGAAGTCCTCGTAGTCCGTGACGGGACGCATGGCGCCTCGCTCGGGGCCGACGACAAGTGCCGTTCCCGAGCTGGAGGTCGTGATCGCGCTGGCTGGACGACCGGTTTCCTGGTCGTAAGTGGTTACCTTCAGCCGGGTTGGAAGAATGCGAGCATTTTCTGGGCGGCGTCCGGCGACGTCAGCAATTCCTGCATGTCCGCGGACATCCGGGCGGCAGCGCTGGTGCGTTCGAACATCTCGCGTTCGTATTCTTTGACGGCGGCGGGAAAGTCGTCCGGGTGCGCGGCCAGCGCGAGACCGAGCACGGCGCCGTCGAGCAGCGCCATGTTGGCGCCCTCTCCCACCGGCGGCATCAGGTGCGCGGCATCGCCGAGCAGCGTGACGCCTGACGTCGACGGCCAGGTCAGGCCGACCGGGAGAGTGGTGATCGACCGCGGCACGACCGTGTCGTCGCAGGCCGCGATCAGCGCGGTGAACCGTGAGTCCCAGCCGGGGAGCAGGTCGATCAGCCGCGCTCGGGCGGCGGCCGGGTCGTCGAACGGTATCCCGCTGGTAGCGAACCAGTCCTCGGCGGTGTTGTAGAAGCTGAGGCCGATGCGAACGCGGCCGTCGCCGTTGCGCTGCGCCGCCAGGGACAGTCCGTTGCCGAGCACCCAGTAGTTGCCGCGCCCGACCATCGCCGCGAGGTCGGGGTGCGTTCGGTCGATGTCGGGAATGCCGACCTCGACGATGTTCTGGCCGATATGCGCCGGGCGGGCGTCGGTGAGCAGCGCGCGGACCCGGGACTGCGCGCCGTCCGCGCCGACCAGCAGGTCATACGTCGCACTGCTGCCGTCGGCGAAGTGCAGCAGGCCGTTGTCGGCGGATGTGAACGCGTGCCCCCAACGCACCACGTCTTCAGGGAGGGAGTCCAGCAGCAGGTTGCGCAGATCGGCGCGGTCGACCTCGGGTCGCTCAAGCGGGGCGTCGTCGGGCGTGTCCTCCTGGAGCAGCAGGGTGCCATCCGGCTCCAGAAGACGCATGTCCTGGCCTTCACCACGGGCAATCGCGCAGAACTGGTCGATCAGACCGGCCTCGCGCAGCGCCCGCTGGCCGGAGTGGATGTCGAGCATGCCGCCCTGACCGCGCGCACCGCGTGACGATTCGCGTTCATACACGACGGCGTCGATGCCGTTCACGTGCAGTACCCGGGCAAGGGCCAAGCCACCCAAGCCGGCTCCGACAATGGCGATGGTCATGGTTGCCTCTCCTCGATACGCCGTAACGGTCGATACACTGTATCGCCCGATGCGATGTATTGTTAGCGGCATGTTGGTGTGGGAGAGGCCGGAGCCACCGAATCGACCCGTGCCGGCCCCGTTGAGCCGGGAACGGATCGTGCGAGCGGCGATCCGGCTGGCCGACGCGGACGGCCTGGATGCGGTGTCGCTGCGCAAGGTAGCCACCGCGCTGGACGTCCGTCCGATGCGGCTGTACGGCTACATCGCCAGCAAGGAGGAGTTGCTCGACCTGATGGTCGACGCCGCCCACGCCGAGATCCGGCCGGTCAAAGACGGCTGGCGGGAGGTGCTCCGGTCTCTTGCCGAAGCCACTCGGCACGCCGCTCACGAGCACGAATGGCTCGCCGATCTACTGGGTGGCCGACCCCAGCTCGGGCCGCACGCGCTGGCCAGTGGGGAGACCGTGGTGGCCGCACTGGGCGACATCGATGTGGACGCCATCATGCCGGTGGTCGCCGCAGTCAACGCGTACGTGATCGGCGCGGTGCGTCGGGAGATCGCCGAGCGGCGTGCCGAGCGGGGCACCGGGATGGACGAGAAGCGTTGGCAGGCCTCACTCGGGCCCTATCTGGAGCGGACCTTCGCGACTGGCCGATTCCCCGCGCTGGCCACGGTGGTGCGCGATGCCGCCCACCTGGACGCCGACCACACCTTCCGGATCGGCCTCGACTTCCTGCTCGACGGCATCGAAGCACGTATCTCAAGGTGACGCGCGGTACCTCGCTGCGCCCTCCGGGCGGCTATCGTGACGGCGCAGATGAGCATGACGGCCCGGTCGGCGGCCCATCGGGGGCCGGCTTTCCAGGACGTGCGGCAGGACCGTCATGAGGGCGACGACGGTGAACGCGCCGCGGGCTCCGGCGCAGTTCCCATCCCAGGCCGGTGCACAGCTGACTGTAGGAGGGACCGTGGCCGTGTTCCGCACGGAACACGACGGTGAACTGAGCGGCCGGCTCACCGCGGTCGGGTCAGCGTGCGTGTGGTCCAGCTCGATACCCGGGTGCGCGCCGGTCGGCCGAAGGACAGCGGGTGGCCCGTCTCGGCGGCCAAGGCGGACACCGTGACCGCGACCGGGATCTCCGGGGCTCCGTCAAGAAGTTGGTCGGGGATCTGCCGGCCCAGGCTGCGCAGCGCGGCGACGGTCTGGACCGGGTCGGTCAGCTTCAGTGACCGCAGGTCCTGGCCCGTGATGTTGCCTGTGCCGCCCCGGGCGGACCGGATGGCCATGATCACCGCGAGCAGTTGGGCGTCCGGGGAGGGCAGAGGCAGCGTTGCTCCGTACGACAGGAGCAGGCGTGCCGCGCCGCCCTGGGGCGTCGTCAGCAGGAACGGCAGCACGGGGACGGGGGCGTGAGCCGGCGACCGCCCTGGCTCGCGGGGGCAGACGCAGTGTAGGCCCGGCACCCACCGGGCCTACGTTTGAGTAGCGGGGACAGGAATTGAACCTGCGACCTCCGGGTCATGAGCCCAGCGAGCTATCGACCACGCCGCCACCGGTCCTGCTGTGCTGGACCGGACGCTGAGCGAGGTCGCGGGCCGTTGCGGTGTCTTCCCCTACGGCGCTGCAACGGCCCGCACCGCATGAGTTCTCGTACGCGGCCACAGTTGGGAGCCCGGCCGTCGGAGAAAAGGTTCTCCGGCACACCGAACCTCCCCCGGGCGTTGCACATCTTCAGGTGCGTAGGCGCGCACTGACTTCGCGCGCCGATTCGTATGCGAGGGGAAACCGAAACTTCATGAAGAGCAAGCTGACCGCCGTGGCCCTTGCGGCCGTCGTCGTCGCCGGCACTGCCGCTACCGCCATCCCGGCCTCGGCAGCCCCCGCCAACGCCAAGCCGACCCGCTGCCACACCGCCGACCTGAAGGCCGGCTTCGCCATGGGGGACGACGCGAAGCCGGAGATGGAGCAGACCAAGAAGCAGACCCAGGCGTACATCTGGTTCACCAACCGGAGCAAGCGCACCTGCACCCTGTCCGGCTTCGCCGGTGTCGACATGATCGGCGCTCAGAAGACCGACGGCACCTGGTCGCTGGTGCGCTCCTCCAAGAAGCCCGAAAAGATGATCCTGGAGCAGGGGGACACGGTGGACTTCAGCATCAACCTGCTCCCGGTGGCCAAGTCCACGCCGCAGAAGGAGAAGTTCGTTCCGGCGAAGTTCCTGGTCACCCCGCCGAACGAGACGGAGCACTTCACCCTGAAGTGGCCGTTTGGCGGCCAGATCCTCAAGCAGGACGGCGCCACCCGCCCGGCCACCTACCTCAACCCGGTCGGGCTGTAACCGACTGGACAGCCTCTGAGCTTCCCTTCAGTGTCGCTGGTGGCCACCACAGGACTCCCGGAATGAGTCGAGGCTTCCGGGTTGTGCGGTGGCCACGTCTGACACGCGGCACGCCCGGCCTTCTCGCCGGGGCCCGGAGGTTGTGTTTCCGGCACCGGATCTCCTCAGCAAGTCCTGACCGCTTGCGTTCTCGGGGCCGCCCCGGCGGGACGGACGTCGGAGGCGTGGGGGACCGGGCCGACGGCTGACCGCGTGGATCGACCATTGATGGCGGCCGGGCGGGGCAGTGGTGGTGAGTGGATTCCGGCTGTGGTCCAGGCGGCGTGGATCTGTTCGTAGGCGTCTGGATGTGGGTGTCCTGCGGTGTGTTGAGGGCGAGGGCGGTGGCGAACGTGCGGACGGCGGAGGTGTCGAGCAGTAGCACGGCGAGTACGCGGTTGAGCCGGTCGACGATGTCGTCGGCGGTCTGGGGAGGGGGGCAGTCCTCGCCCACTTCCCGGAGGAGGTCACCGAGCGCGGCGGCGTCCGGCTCCCCGTCCCGCGCACACCGCAGGGCGACATGGACTTGCCACAGGGCGTCGGTCTCCCACGCGGGCACCGCCCGGAGGAATACCGTGTCGGAGGTGCCCTGCGAGCCTGCTGAGGGCGAGCCGACGGGAGCCGGGAGCCGGGGGAGGGCGGCGGCAAGGTTGTTGACGGCGTCGGCCGCGGCCCGGTACGGGGCGTCGGGCAGTCCGGCCGGGCTGGTGCCGGTCTCGGTCTCGTCCTCGACGGCGTCGGCGAGCTGGGGCAGCACCATGGTGTCGAGGCAGCGCACGCCGTGAAGCCACGACGCGCTGTTCGGGGAGCCGGGCCGCGACGTCATCGACCGGGGCGTGATCGAGACCCACTGCCGGGACCTGATGCGGGTGATCGTCTCGATCAGGGAAGGCACGATCTCCTCCACGCTGCTGCTCAAGCGGATTCGCTCCGGCTCGCGCCGCAACGCCACCTACACCGCCTTCCGCGAGATCGGGCGGGTGATCCGCACCGTCCAACTGCTGCGCTGCCTTTCGGATGCGCCGCTTTGCAGCCGGGTGACGGCCGCGAGTACTCCACCCACAGTTCGGCATCACCCCGGACGACTACGACGCCCACCTGGACATGGACTTCAGCGTGCTCGGCGAGGACGAGGCGGACGCCGCATGAGGGGGAAACGTCCCCTCGTTCTCAGGTAAACGTGACCTCCCGCTTGGTCGCATCGGGTGCGACGAAGGCGAGAAGTCGCTCGGCCTCGTCCAGTACTGCCTGTGCGCCCGCTCGCGACAGCGGCCGGAAGGGGGAGATGAGAAGTACGGAGCCCTTCACCGACCATGTGCCGTGGACGAAGCCGTCAACGAGGAAGGCGGGCCGCACCATGGCCTGACCCGGCATCACCAGCTTGCGGTCTGCCTCGCTGATCACTCGCGCGCGGTCCGCGTGCCCGAGGAGGAGGTTGTCGAAGGCGGGCAGAAATCGCACGGGGACGGGCAGGTCCGGGTCGGCGAGCGGCGCGTCGGGCAGGTCGAAGAGCTCAGTGCCCCGCTCGTCGTGGAAGACGCGCAGTTGTGACCGCAGCCCGTCGAGAGTCTCACGCAGCCGGGTCAGCCCCGACCATGTCTGGATGTCCATGACGCCAGCCGGGCCGAACGCCGCCAGGTAGCGGCGGATCATCGTCTCGACTCGTGGCGCTGCCATCGGTCGGCCGATCCAGTGCTCCGCGAGGGTGATGGCGATGTTGGGGCGGTTGCCCCACGCGCCCCAGGCGCCGGTGGCCGGGGTGTGCACCATCGGTACCCGCAGCTCCACCGCCCCCGCGAGCACGCGGCCGTCGCGGCCTGGGAAGCGCTCGGCGAGCGACAGGGCGAGCTTCCGCCGAGGAAGGGTTCGGTCGGCCATCAGCTCCCGACCGGCGTCGGTGAGCTCGGCGATGTTCAACCCGGCGGTCTGCGCGGCGAAGTACTGCGCTCGGGCGGTGCGGTCCAGGACGGGCTGGACGACGGGCCGCAGCCAGCGGAAGTCGTTGCTGCTGGTCAGGTGCTGGGTGCTGCGTAGGGCTGTGGAGCGCACCACGCGCCCGTCGCGGAGCAGTGCCATCAGGCCGTCATGTCGGAAGTCGGCCAGCCGGGTCCACAGCCCCACGTAAGGCCAGTTGGGCTCCTGCCCCTGCAGAGCGACCAGGTGTTCGACGACGTCAAGTACCGGGCGGGAGGTTCGGGCGGCGAGGAACTGTCGCTGGAGCAGTGTCCGGTTCAGGGTGCGGGTGGACAGCACGGAGGCGTCGGTCATGTGGTGCCGGTTCTCCTTGGATGGTGGGACGTCACCGGGAGCGCGTCGCCCGTCCGTGTGTGACGGGCGGCGTGCTTCGATCCTCAGCCGGCGACCCTGACGGAGACGTTGCCCTTGTAGCTGCCCTTCAGCAGGGAGACGAGCGCCTGGGGAGCTGCCGAGAGGCCGCCTTCCACGATCGTGTGGGGGAACACGAAGCGGTCCTCGCTCAACCACGTACTGAAGCGCTCGGTCCACACCGCGATCTGCTCCGGGGTGTGATAGGTGGAGAACGGCAGAACCTCGATCCCCTTGGCGGCCGTCGCAACGAGATCCGGCTCGGGGAACCGGTCCTCGTGGTCGCCGATCTGAGTGGCCAGCGCGCCGCACAGCGCGAAGCGGGCCCCCGGCGCCGCCGCCTCGACCGCCGCGTCGAACTGCTCTCCGCCGACGTTGTCGAAGAACACGGTAATGCCCTCGGGCGCCAGGTCCCGCAGATGATCGAGGACGGGGCCGTCGTGGTAGTCGAACGCCGCGTCGAAGCCGAGCTCGTCAACCAGGTAGTCGATCTTCGCCTGGCTACCCGCGCTACCGATCACCTTCGCGGCGCCCCGGCACTTGGCGATCTGTCCGGCCAGCGACCCGACGCCGCCCGCCGCGCCGGAGACGAAGACGACATCGCCGGCACCGGCCTTGGCGATCTCGGACATCCCGTAGTAGGCGGTGGGCCCCTGGCTGAGGTGGTGCACCGGGCTTGGGAACAGGTCGGGGGCCAGCTTGAGGTACTGGTCGGCAGGCCCGGCCGAGTACTCGCACCAGCCGGCCATGGTGCGGACCTGGTCGCCGACGGCCAGGTCCGCACTGATGGACCGCACGACCGTGCCCACCGCGCCGCCGCCGATGCGCTGGCCGACCTTCCACGGCGGGATCGGCAGACGGGAGTCAGTCCGCAGCATCTCCAGGTACGCCACCGACAGACCCAGGTAGTCCGTGCGGACCAGTACCTCTCCCGTGGCCGGCTCGGGCGTCGGCACCTGTACGAGGTCGAAGGTGTCGGTCCCGAGGTCTCCCTTCAGGTGTTTGGCCAGTCGCACCTCCCACATCGTGTCGGGGGTCGTCGACATCGTGCTGCCGGTCATGGTTCTCCTCGTTTCGATCAGTCGGCGCACCCGGCCTGGGCCCGTGCCGTTCTCGTGAGACCCACGCTATGAGCCGTAGCGGTCACTTTCCGACCTCAATTGCCGCCATCCTGGAGGGCATGGCGAACACGAGCTCACGGACTCTGCGGCTGCTGTCCCTGCTCCAGACCCACCGGCACTGGCCGGGCGGCGAGTTGGCCGACCGACTCGGGGTTTCTGCGCGTACCCTGCGGCGCGACGTCGACCGGCTGCGCGAGCTGGGCTACCCGGTCGAGGCCAGTCGCGGCGTCGATGGCGGCTACCAGCTCACGGCAGGCGCCGCCCTGCCGCCGTTGGTGCTCGACGACGAGGAGGCGGTCGCGCTCGCCATTGGGTTGCGTGCGGCCGCCCAGGGCGCGGTCACCGGAATCGAGGAGTCCTCGATCCGCGCGTTCACCAAGGTCGTGCAGGTCATGCCGGCGCGACTGCGCCGCCGGGTCGACGCGCTGCGGGTGGTGACCGTGCCCTCGGCCGAGGGCGGTGGGAAGACCGTCGAGGCCGGTGTGCTGACCGCCATCGCGCAGGCGTGCCGGGACGAGGAACGACTTCGCTTCTCCTACACCGCCCGCGGTGGCGAGCGCAGCGCCCGCCATGTCGAGCCCCACGGGCTGGTCTCGCTCGGGTACCGCTGGTACCTGGTCGCCTACGACCTGACCCGGCAGGACTGGCGCAGCTTCCGCCTCGACCGTCTCGACGGTCCGCGCGGGACCGGAGAGCGGTTTCGCCCGCGCGAGCTACCTGCCGACGACGCCTCGGCCTTCGTCCGTGCGGGGAGCGGCGGCGTCCCCGTTCAGCACACCGTCGAAGCGCTTGTGCACGCCCCCGCAGCGGCTGTTCGCGCGCGCGTTGGCCCGTGGGCGACGGTCGAGGAGGTCGACGAGCAGCGGTGCCGGGTACGGATGACCTCGCAGACCCTGGACTGGCCGACTCAGGCACTGGGCAATGTGGGTGCGGAGTTCGAGGTGCTCGGCCCTCCCGTGTTCGTCGACTTCGTCCGGGAGTGGGCTGCCCGCTTCACCCGTGCCACCGGCTCGTGATGTCCGGAGCCGGAGGTCCGTCGTCGCAGGCCAAGCGATCAAGATCCTCAATGAACCACGGCGAGCTCCAGGTGGTCAGCAGATCTGCCTTCATCGCCGTCCTCTGACAACGGTTCTTGCCGCCAACCTCTTTTCGGCCCTTGGGAATTGCCTTACGGGTAGGGACGTGCCGTGGTTCGTGCTGCAGAGCACGGGCAGCGCCGCCGAGGCCGGGATCGTCGCGTTCTGCACGCTGTTGCCCGTGGTGCTCGCTGCGCTCGTCGGTGGTCCGGTCATCGACCGGATCGGGCGACGGCGGGTGCCTGTGCCTGATGACGCTGATGACCAGGGGTCTCGACCAGGGACGGAGTGCCGTGCTCCTCCCCGTGCATGCCCGTGAGGAGCTTGGTGGTTCCATCGATCTCGGTTTGCTGAATGCAGCGTTCGGGGCCTGCGCGCTCACACGGGCGCGCTGGTCCATGGCGCGGTGGGCAGCAGCTTTCGGCGGTGGCCGGTGTTCACGGTCGCGTTTCTCGTCATGGGCCTGCCGCGCTTCGTGCCGGCTCCAGGCTTCCTGGGGATTCGGTCGGCCTGCGCTGCGCGCTGCTGACCGTTGGCGGCGTGCTGCTCGCCACGCTGTGCCCGGTGATCTTCCCGGCCTGGAGACAGAGGGACCGTTCCGGTGTTCCTACGGGCCAGGGCTGCGGCTTCAACCGCCTGCGCCTCGTATTCAGCGGTGCGTGCCCGGTGTTCAGCAGCCTCCGCCTTCGCGGCCTCCTCGCGGACGACCGAGGCGGCGATTCCTTCCTTGCCGCGCTGCTCCTGCTCGGGGATGCCGGCCTTGCGGGCGAGTTCGTCACGCTCGGTGCGGGCGGCGGCTTCGGATGCGAAGTAGGCGGCAGGGCCCAGGTGACGCTCTTTGAAGGTGTTGCATCAGGGGAACGTGACGAAGCCCTTCCCCGGTGGAGGGAAGGGCTTCGTGAGTGAGCGCTGGGCAGGCCTTGCACCTGCATTTCCCCACGGGAAGCGGGGCGTCTTTCCTTGGACCACCAACGCAGCGCCAGTCACCGCAAGTTCCGGCGAACTGTCAAGATCAATAATAGCGCATGAATAGCGCATGCGGGCCGTCGACCGGCCCCCGGCCGGCGCTCGACGGTTTCCCGGGATTCCAGCTCCGGCGCGACTTCTCCACTCCCGCACCCGGCTCCGCTGCGCACCACGGCTTGGTCATCACGTGATGCTCGGTCAAGTTCGCCTGTCGTAGGTGGTTCCTGCCGCGCATCGTGACGGGTACACGCCTGGTAGGCGCCTCGCGTCGCGGTACGGCCGGAGGCGGAGTGGTGCATGCAGGGACCGTGCTGGATGGGCGCTACCGTCTGATCGAGCCCAGCGGCGCGGGCGGGTTCGGCCAGGTGTGGAAGGCACATGGCCCCGACGTCGACCGTCCTGAGCCTGCCGAATGGTTCAGGGCTCGTACGTGTACCGGGGACGAATGTCTGCGGGGTGGTGAGGGGCAGCCGATCTGGCCAACACTCTGCGCCTGGCCCGAGTCGGGGTGGCCGGATGTTCTGGAGAGGGGCGCATCCGGTGGGGATGCGCCCCCTCGTGGGCGCCGCGCTGGAACGCGGTGAGCCCGGTCCCTGTTTCATGGTGCAGCCACGACGCCAGGGAACCTCGGCAGTAAGTGCCGGAGGCGGCGTTATAGGGACCATGGCATCCGGTGCCCCGCTTCGGCAATGGCACCTGGACGAAAATGAATGAAAATAGCGGTTTCACTCCTCTGATCTGCGGTTTTCGAATAGTCAGGGTTCCATTCGGCACTCATTCGCCATCCCTTGGTGGTGAACGCCTGGACGCACAGGCATCAACACCCCCATCTCGGGGGCCACGCATTGTGGTGGTCGGGTCGCCGGTGGGAGGATCAAGCGGTTGGCGGGCAGACCTGGAAGTCGCCGCCGACAGTTCACGGTGCAGCCGATTCATCGCGCCCACAAGGGGCGTGATACGACGTCAGGTAGGTATCAGGCATGCGTTCGTTCTCCTCCTCGCCAACTCCCGGCGGCCCTTCACAGGGAGCTCTGACGACAACGGAACTGGTCGTCGTGGTCGTAGTCGTGGTCGTGGCAGCGGGCCTCGCGGCTCTCAGGATGCCGGTGTTCGGCACCCTTGAATTCATCGCCGGTGCTCTTTACGTCGCCTGCCGGTCCGTCAAGGCCATGCGCGCGGTGGAAGTGCCGCCGTTCGAGGCTGTCTGACGGTCCGATGGGACGGCGTGAGAACGCCGTTGCCGCCGATACCCGGCAGTCCGAAGCGCTCGCGCTGTGGTTACGTGCCCAGCGCGAGCGCCGAGGAGTCACCTACGCGGCAATGGCCAAACTGACCGGTCACCAGTTCACCGCGTCGGCGCTGTCGCGCGGCGCCAACGGCAAGGTTCCATCCCGCCGCCTGGTGCTGGCATACGTGATCGCTTGCGACGCGGACACCAGGGAAGCGATGCGTCTGTGGAAGGCCGCGCGCAGGGCCGAAGAAGAACGTCGACGCCGCGCGGGAATCTCTCCGGAGTTCCGGGACCTGGCCGTATCGCTCCGATCCGTGATGACCCACCCCGACCTCATCGACAGCTTCGCCAAGCTGCACGACGTCATGGTGGAGATGCGGGCCAGAGAAGGCCAGCCGTCCCTGAGCGACCTGCAGACAGCGGCAGGGCGAACCTCCGGCGGCCAACGGCACCGGCTGCCCAAGAGCAGTCTCAGCGTCATCCTCAGAGGCGAGGCGGTTCCCTCACGCGCTCACCTCACGGCGTTCATGGAAGCCCTGAACGTCTCCCCGAACAACGTACGGCGCTGGCAACAGGTATGGGACCGCCTGGCGGACAGTACTGCCCGAAAGCCGTCCGTAGCCGTCACGATCAAAGTGGTGGACGCCCCGTCGGCCGAAGAACCCCACGGACACCACACCCCACCCGACGCCGGCACTGCGGGTCTCGACTTCCTCCGGGGCCAGGTTCTCCTGGAGACCGTCCTGCTCACCGGACCCGGCGTACTGCAGGGCCCCCAGCCCGCAAGCCCTCCGGCCGGCGTCACCCGCTCCGGCCTGCCCATCAGGACACCACGCCGCTACGCCCTCACACCCCGGTCGCACGTGCCGCCCGGCAGCCGCACGACCGGGCGCATCACGTTGCTGCCCCGAGAGATCCCTCCCAGCCACCCCGCGACCATCAGGGACTCGCTTCCGGCCGTCCCGGAGCACCACCACCGGGTGAAGACCACTGTGCCACCGGTTCCCCGCGGACGGATAGGACGCACGGTCGAGCGCTGGCTCCGTAGGAAGCCGCGACAGGACTACACCCACTGGCCGAACTACTGACGCCGCGTACCTCAGCTCGGTAGTTCGCCGGACCGGTCAGCCGATCTGAGCCCTCTTCATGACGATCTCCGCGACGCGGGAGGGAACGGCATCAGTGGTGTCGATCACCTGGGCTTCCCGACGGAGCCAGGGCAGGGCGCGCTGATACTCGCCCAAGTGATCGAGGCGCCACTGGCGAGCACTGATGCTCTCAGGCTTGGTGTCGGTCTCGATACGTTCGACCAGCGTGTCCTGGTCCGTGTCCAGCAGGAAGTGGTGCACGGGAACGCCGGCTTCAGTCAAGCCGCCATGGATCTCCTGCCAGTACTGCTCGACCAGCACTGTCTGGGTGACCACCAGAGTGCCGCCCACGTAGTCGAGAACCTGCCGTGCGGATTCCACCACGAGCCCTCGCCACGGCGGAAAATCCTGAAAGTCACGTTCGGGGACCCCGAGCACGTGCCAGAGCATCTCCCCGACCTTCTCGGCATCGAAGAGCCTGGAGTCCGGAATGCGAGAGGTCAGTTCCTTCGCGGTCGTGGTCTTGCCCGCGCCGAAGGTGCCGTTCAGCCAGATGATCACGCATCCAACCCTACGTGACAGGTCACCCGATGGGGCGCCGACGGCACCACCCGGGCCTTCCCCGCCCTGCCACCACGCCCCGCCCCGTCCCCGCCCGCACCGGGCAACGCACAGCCCGAGACATCAGCTTCCGCGAGAACGAACCAGGTTGGCAGCGGGGCCCCTGCCCGGTCCGTCGATCCCGCACCGCCCGTGAGCCCGGAACAGGCCGAGCCCTTTGTACCGTCGGGCCTGTGATGGTCGCCTTCAGCGCAGCGGCCGGTCCGCGGATTGCCACCAGACCCTCACGCTGTATCCGCAGCGGGCCGGCACCGGCGCCTCGCTGAACCTGCACGAACCGGGCGCCGCCCGGGTCCCTGCTCGACGCGGCGTCGGCCCGGGGGTGGCAGCCGCGGGAGCGGCGGGTGGTGGAGTTCGACGCCTGGCCCTTGCTGGAGGCGGCGGCCGCCGCGCCCGTACCCGAACGCCAGCACCTCGATGAGCACGCCGCCGCGTCATTCGACCCGGAGGAGGCTGATCTCGAAGCGATCGAGGACCGGCTGGGCGTACGACCGCCGGTCTCGAACCGGGTTGAGGCCTCCCGCGCCTACGACGGACACCTTGTCGTCGGTATCTCCTGCGATCTGGAACACGTCCTCGACGCCGTGGTCGAGGACATCGGAACCGACTACCTCGACGACCTCAAGTTCGTGAAGCAGACGGAGTCTGTCGCCGGGCTGGTGACTGCCGCGAAAGCACGCGCGAAGCGTCACTCCTGATGTGGGCGTGACACTTTGACGACAAGTCCTGGAGCAAGGACGGCAGTACCACAGGAACCGCACACGGTTCCTTCACGTCTAAGGCGATAGCCAAGGCAACAGCGCCGCCGACCATGGCGGCTTCGAAGCCGCCGTTCCAGACCACTACCGCACCCACTCTCAGCCCCGGCTCCGGCCCGGCCTTTTGGAGGAGAGCAGAAGGTTGCCTCCTTGCTGTGCGGTCAGCAGCATCCAAGCCGTGAGAGGCCCCGTCACACGATGAGCCGTGCCACAAACATGTCGACGCACCACACGCACACGATCGGCACACCGAGCCGGCGCAACACCGAGTTGGCGCTGCTGGTGTTCGCCGTCGTCATCACAGCGTTCGCCTACGCCAACGCGGGCCTGGCCATCAACAGCCAGGTGCCGACGGGCCTGCTGAGCTACGGCCTGGGCCTGGGCCTGCTGGCCGGCGTCGCCCATCTCGTTGTACGGAAGGCCGCGCCGTACGCGGACCCGCTGCTGCTGCCGCTGGCCACGCTGCTGAACGGACTCGGCCTGGTCGTCATCTGGCGGCTGGACCAGTCCAAGCTGCTGCAGTCGATCAAGCAGGCGGGAACGGCCGCGCCACGGCAGCTGATGTACACGACGATGGGCATCGCCCTCTTCATCGTCGTCCTGATCTTCCTCAAGGACCACCGCGTCCTGCAGCGCTACACCTACATCTCCATGGTGGGCGCACTGTTCCTTCTGCTGCTGCCGCTGGTCCCGGGCCTGGGCGCCGACATTTACGGCGCTAAGATCTGGATCCACATCGGCAGCTTCAGCATCCAGCCGGGTGAGTTCGCGAAGATCCTGCTCGCGGTCTTCTTCGCCGGCTACCTGATGGTCAAGCGCGACGCGCTGGCCCTGGCCAGCCGCCGCTTCATGGGCCTGTATCTGCCGCGCGGTCGCGACCTCGGCCCGATCCTGGTCATCTGGTTCCTCTCGATCCTGATCCTGGTCTTCGAGACCGACCTCGGCACGTCACTGCTGTTCTTCGGAATGTTCGTCATCATGCTGTACGTCGCCACCGAACGGACCAGCTGGATCGTTTTCGGTCTGCTGATGTCCGCGGCCGGCGCCGTCGGAGTCGCCTCCTTCGAGTTGCATGTCCAGCAGCGTGTCCAGGCCTGGCTCGACCCCATGCACGAATACATGCTCAGCCGCCAGGGCGTGGCCGGTCACTCCGAGCAGTCGATGCAGGCGCTGTGGGCGTTCGGCTCCGGCGGCACCCTCGGCACTGGCCTCGGCCAGGGCCACTCCGAACTCATCCGGTTCGCCGCCAACTCTGACTTCGTCCTCGCCACCTTCGGCGAGGAACTGGGCCTGGCGGGCATCATGGCAATCCTGCTGATCTACGGCCTGATCGTGGAGCGCGGCGTCCGTACTGCCCTCGCCGCCCGTGACCCATTCGGCAAACTCCTCGCCATCGGCCTGTCAGGCGCATTTGCCCTGCAGGTCTTCGTCGTTGCCGGCGGTGTGATGGGCCTGATCCCGCTGACCGGTATGACGATGCCGTTCCTGGCGTACGGCGGTTCCTCCGTCATCGCCAACTGGGTCCTCATCGGTATCCTGATCCGCATCAGCGACACCGCACGCCGCCCCGCGCCGTAGCGTGCACCCACGACGTTTACGTACGTACTGCCGGTTCCGGCGGAACGGATTCGGCAGTTGCCCACCCAGGACGTCGCGCTCCCCCTCCTTCTGCGGCACGTTGCCGACAGCGACAGGACGCCCCGCGGGCCGGTGGCGGGCGAGCCGGCGGGAACCTGGGGGAGGACGGTGGCGAGGTTGTCGATGGCGTCGGCTGCGGCCCGGAACGGGGCATCGGGCAGACCGGCCGAACTGCCGGTCTCGGTCCCGTCCTCGACGGCGTCGGCGAGCTGGGGCAGCACCGACGCATACGAGCGGTCGCAGTGACGTCGATGCCATGCGCATCGTCGCGGATGCCGCGTACAGCAGGCCGAGAACCGTCACGCTCGCGGAGCGGTACGGATCACTCGTACGGCCTTCGGGCCAGCGCCTGCGTGTACGGTCTCGCCGACCGGACTCCTGCACGCTCCCGTGGAACCGAGGCGCTGCTGAACAATGCACAAACGGACTGCGGGTCGAGCCTGTTCGCCGTCAGCGGCGGGCGCGTCGCAGCCGGTGGCCGAGAAGAACAGATCCCGCACCGACGATCAGGGACGCCCCGGCGAAACGAGCGAGGGCGGTACTGGCACGTGCGTCATTCGCGGATCCGCTGGCTGCCAGTGACGGCCGGGCGGAGTCGGGAGCTGCAACTGCCTGGAGGATGAGGTCGGCGACCGCCTCGGGGTGGGCGATCAGGGACACATGTGAAGAGTCGATCTCCACTGTGTGCGAGCCGGCCCGCCTTGCCTGGAAGCGTTCCTGATCCGGGTTGATGGTCTTGTCCTGTCGGCCTACCAGCGCCCAGGACGGTATCTGCTTCCAGGCCGCGACCTTGGCCGTCTCCGAGAAGGCGGTCGTGGCGGCGGGCCGCTGGGTGACCCCCAGCAGATTCGCCTTGCTCTCCGGCAGGTCTGCGGCGAAGACCTGGTGGACCTTGTCGCGCTTGAGGTACAGGTCGGTCCCACTGCGACCGCTCTCCCGGAACGGGACGGCTTTGGTGGCGGTGCTCAGTTCACTGGGGAACCGTGCGGCCAGCGACATGCCGCTCTCGCCCACGTCGGGCATCAGAGCCGATACGTACACGAGCGACTTCACCCTGGGGTTTCCGGCCGCGGCCGAGCTGATTACGGCGCCGCCGTAGGAGTGGCCCACCAGCACGACGGGGCCCTTGACGCTGTTCAGTACCGAGGCGATGTACGTGGAGTCGTTGTACAGACCGCGCAGCGGGTTGGAGGGCGCGATCACCGGGTAGCCGCTGCGCTCAAGGCGCGAAATCACCCCGTCCCAGCTGGAACTATCGGCGAACGCACCGTGCACCAGAACCACCGTGGGTTTCGCGCCGGAACTATCGCTGTCCGCGGCAGCCGGGACTGCCGTCGTCGTGCACAGGACCAGGGCACATCCGGCCACGATGACGTGCGCGCGCGATATGCCGGAGATCGCCAATGAGGTCATGCTGTTCTCGCCTTCCTCGATGCCAACAGCACCTCAGCGTTCACGCAGTGGCGCGGCCGGGCCCGGCGGCGCCCCCCAACCAGGTGAAAGGCGTGTGCATCGGAGTGACCTGCGCCTGGCCGACGAGCCCGGCTACCGGCGGCAGATCAAGGTGCAGGCCAACCTCCAGGAGGGCCGCCACGCGCTCGCCCGGCAGATCATCCACGGCAAGGCCGGGCAGCTCTACCAGCGCTACCAGGACGGTATGGAGGACCAGATCGGCGCCCTGGGCCTGGTCCTCAACGCGCTCGTGCTGTTCAACACGCGGTACATGGACGCCACGGTGAACCAGCTGCGCGCGGACGGCTTCGACGTCCGCGACGAGGACGTGGCCCGCCTCTCCCCGTTCGTACGGCACCACGTCAACATGCTCGGCCGGTACTCGTTCCAGCTCCCCGAACTGCCGGGCGGCCTGCGCCCGCTGCACGACCCGGACGCGGCCGAAGAGGTGTGACCCCGGTGCGGTGACCGTCACCGCCGGGGCTGTCCCGGCGGTGACGTTTGCACTGGTCACCGGCTCGTAGGGTGCCGGGAGCCGTAACACCGGCGGAGGGCGTGGCGGCTATGCGTGGCGGCGGGTGCGGTTGGCAGCCGGTGAGAGCTCCGGGCTGCTGCTGGGCCGGGACTGGGGTGCGGGCGGCCGCCACACCGGGTGGGTGCGGCGGCGGTGGGTGGGATCGGCTCGTGGTTCGAGTCAGTCAGCAGAGCGGCGGATCAGCCCGGCGTCACCGCACCCTCTGGCACTCCGAACCACTCCTCCAGCGCCTCCGCCAGCCCGGCCGTCGACGCCGGCGCCTGCGCCCCCGCGTCGGCCGCCCAGGCCGTGAAGCCGTCCGGACGGACGAGGACCGCCGCCAGTTTCGGGCGGGACGGGCAGCCGGCCGTCAGGGTGTCGACGCGGCCGGCATACCCCGCAGCGAGGGCCCGGAGCTCCGGGTCGTCGGTGAGGTCGAGCAGGAGCGCCCGGCCGCCGTGGAGGTGGTCCGCGAGGCGGCCGCCGTCGGTGAGTTCGAGGTCCGGGGTGCTGCTGCCGGTCAGCGGGTGCTCGCCCGGCAGCTCGTACCGCACCCCGGCACCGTTGAGCCGCGCGGTGAGGTACGTGGTGCCCACGACCGTCCCCGCCAGGTCGCTGACGATCTCGCGCAGGGCCCGGGACTGCGGGTCCGGGCGCATGGCCGCGACCTGGGACCGGGTCCAGTCCAGGACCCACGCACCGACCGGGTGCCGCTCGGAGGTGTACGTGTCCAGCAGCCCTTCCGGCGCCCGGCCGCCGATCACCGCGGCGAGCTTCCAGCCGAGGTTCATCGCGTCCCCCATACCCAGGCTCAGCCCCTGGCTCCCGAACGCGGAGTGCACGTGCGCCGCATCGCCCGCCAGCAGCACCCGGCCCTTGCGGTACTCGGTGACCTGGCGTGCGTGGTCGGTGAAGCGGGTTGCGGTCCGCACCCCGGTGATCGTGACGTCCACGCCGGATACGCGGCGCAGCCGCGCCTGGAGGTCCTCGGCGGTGACCGGCGCGTCCCGGTCGGCCGGCGGGCCGTCGAACTCCACGGTGACGACGCGGCCCGGCATCGGCCCGTAGGCGTACACCCCGATGTCCGTGGCGGTCCAGCCGACCTTCAGGTCCTCGGCGCCGGTCATCTCCACGACCGCCTGGTGACAGGTGATCTCCGGTTCCGTACCGGGAAATTCGAACCCCGCGAGCTTGCGGACCGCGCTGCGGCCGCCGTCGCAGCCCACGAGCCAGCCGGCGCGTATCGCCCCGTCGCTCGTCTGCACGGTGACGGCCCCATCGTCCGCGTCGAAGCCGGTCAGCTCCACTCCCCGGCGCACGTCGACGCCGAGCTCGTCCGCCCGCCCGCCGAGCAGCCGCTCGATGTCCTGCTGCGCCACGAGAGCGATCTCGGCGGCGGGTCCGGCGTCGCCGAAGCCCGGCTCCGTACGGTCGACCAGGTCGGCGCGCAGCATGATCCCGGCGAAGTGCCCGACGAACCCGAGCCCTTGGCCCGCGTCCCCGCCTCCGTCCCCGCCTCCGTCCCCGCCTTCGTCCCCGCCGTTCCGCTCGCGCATGAACGCCTGGAAGCGGTCCATCGCCTGCCGCTGCACCTCGGCCAGCGCGGGCAGCATGCCCCGGCGGTAGAGCACCTCGGCGCTGGGCGTGGTGATTGCCCCGCCCTTGATCGTCGGGTCCACTTCGGTGAGACGTTCCAGGACGGCCACCCGCGCGCCTCCGAGCCGGAGCTCGCAGGCCAGCATCAGTCCGACCGGGCCGCCTCCGGCCACCACTACGTCATAGTCCATGGCGCCCACTATGACCGAGGGCCAAAGAGGCCCTTTCACCGACCTGACCAGCCACAACAGGCGCCGCGATGTCAAGGGACCGGCCCCGCGAGGATGGACGGCAAGCGGGCCGTCCGCGTTCTTGCTCGGCTACCTCACCCGCCGCCCGCCGCCCGCCGGTGTCCCGGCTTGCCCGGTGACGGCCTGGCCCTGCTCGGTGAGGGCGAGCCGCACGGCGCGCGGGTCGCGGGGATTACGGGTGCGCTCGATCAGGCCCGCCGACTCCAGGGCGCGCGCCGGCTTCGAGACGTACAGCGCCTCCAGGCCGGTGTGGTCGGCGAGTCGCGTTGACTGGGCCGCTCGCCGGCGCGCTGCATGCCGTGCAGCGACGCGACCAGTGAGTACTGCGCGTGGGTGAGGCCCGGCGGAGCCACCACGCGATCGACCGCGACGCGCCACTTGTTGGCGAGTCGCCATACGAGGAGGCCGGGCGTGGGGCCCGGTGAACCCTTGCTCAGTCAGCGCTGAGAACGATCAAGGAACGAGGCTCATCGGCTGCTGTCGCCGGGAGCGAGCAGGCTCGTGAGCTCGGTGATCGCCTCCGGGGACGGCTTGAAGCAGCGGCGCGCACGCTGCAGCCGTCGCGCCTCAAAATCCGCAGAGTGGTCGGACGGCCCGATCTGTCGAACCTGCTACGAACGCGCGATGCGTGTCCGCGGCTGCTGTCCCAGCTGCCGAGCCGACCGACTGCTGCCTGGCAGAGACACCGCTGGCATACCGATCTGCCGTGACTGCGCTGACATCACCCGCGACTTCTTCTGCGACCGCTGCGGCTTCGAGGGGTTGCTCCTCGGCGGAAGCCTCTGCGAATGCTGCTCGCTCGCCGACACCCTCGGCCGACTCCTCAACGACGGCACCGGCCGTGTCGTTCGTTCACTGCAACCGCTGGTTACCGTCCTGCTGGAGACGGACCGGCCCAGGAGCCGCCTGATCTGGCTCCGCAACCCCAACGCCGTCCGTCTCCTCCACGCCTGCCAGGGACGGGGATGCCTCCCGTTCTCGGGCTCTGGCTCAACTTCTGTGGTGGTACGTCGCTCCCGCCCGTACCCGATTCGGGGCGATCCCGCTGACCTGCTGGTTTCCCGCGTCCGACGCGCCGTCCTTGCGATCGACAGGCCGGCATCACAGAAGTTGAGCCAGAGCCCGTTCTCGTGAACATCGACTTCGGCAACGGCGGGCCGCATCTGCTGTCGGGATCCGTGAATAGAACCACCGCGCCGCTGCCCGCGCTCTACGGGTCGCCCGGTGGTCACTTGCTGCGTGACTCCTGGTCCCGGCTGCGGGGCGGGACGATGTCGAGGACGGTCATCATGCCCATGTCCTCGTGGTTGAGGATGTGGCAGTGCAGGACGGTCTTGCCGGTGTAGTTGGTGAAGTGGATGCGGATGACGATTTCGCTGCGCGCGGGCACGTTCACCGTGTCGTACCAGCCGTGGGAGGGCTCGTGGGCCTTCCCGTTCGTGCTCATCAGCTGGAAGTCGTTGGTGTGGATGTGGAAACTGTGGTCCTCGTCCGTGTCGTTGCGGATGGTCCATTCCTCAACCGTGCCGAGGACCGAGGTGAAGTCGATCCGCTGGGGGGCGTACATCCGGCCGTTGATGAAGAATTTCGTGCCTGCCGCGTTCTCCGTGTAGACCACGTTCTTGCGGGCCGCGATCGTTGCGCTGCTCAGGTCCTCGTGCGGGGCGAAGGCGGTCGGGACAGCGGCCTGCTTCGCGTGTGTGCCGCCGGTGACGACGGTCGCGAGGGTCGCTTGGGGAAACTGGTTTCCGGCCGAGCCGGTGTTGTACGGGAGGGTTTCCAGCGGGGTGGTGCCGGGACTGCCGCCCTGGACGAGGACGTCGAAGCGGGCGCCGGCGGAGATGATCAGCGTGTCCTGGGCGTAGACCTTCCGGACGGGAATGCCGTCCTGGGCGATCACGTGGAAGAGGGTGCCCGGCAGGTGGAGCTTGTAGTAGATGTTGGCGCCGATGTTGGCCAGCCGCCACAGCTGTGTCTCGCCCGGCCGGATGTTGATGACGGGGTTCGTCTGGCCGTTGACGGTGCGGTTGGTGGCTGCGCCGATGCTCAGGGGATGGGTCTTGATCGAATCGCCCTGGATCTGGAAATCCTTGAGCGCGATCGTGTGTTCGGTGATGCCGCGCAACGACGGGGGCAGGTAGTGCTGCAGACCGTCGACGATGAGGACGCCGGACTCGCCGCCTGCGACCTGGGCGGCGGACTTCATGTCGGCGTGTGAGTGGTACCAGTAGGTGCCGGTGGGCTGGTTGTGCTGCAGCTGGTACGTGTAGTGGTACGACTGGTTGTACTTGATGGCGATGAAGATGTCGTCGGCAGGAGCGCGCGGCGAGACATGGAGCCCGTGCGTGTGCACATTGGTGTCTTCGTCGATGCGGTTGGTCATGGTGAGGTCGATGCGGTCACCGGGCCGTACGCGCAAGGTGGGAGGCATGTACGCCCCGTTGTAGGTCGTCGCGTACAACTGACGGTCGCCGACCCGGACCTTGCGCCGTTCCACCACGATGGTCGCCTTGAGGACACCGTCCCGGCTGACCAGCTCCGGCGGGTCCTGCAGTCGCGGGCCCGGGACCGCAGATGCGGCGCGGCCCTCCGCCGCGAGCTGGCTCCCCATCGGTGTCTGGCTCGCGCAGCCGACCAGCCAGGCCGAGGCAAGGGCCAGACCGATGACCATCCGGGCCGGCGCAGAACGGGTACTGGACCGGGTCACATCTCTCCCCAAAGAAGTCGTACGGCCGGGCGGGGTGATGCCCGGCTGAAGTCACGAGGAAGGCCGACGGCCTGTCAGCCGGAGCGTAGGCATGCGCATTTCACGAGCCCCACGGCCACGCGCCGACGACGGTGGCATCCGCCCGAACGGTGGACGCCGTGCACCAGGGTGGCGGAGCGGAGGGCCAGGAGGGAGGGAGAGTCCGTCGGTGGGCGGCACCCCATGCGGGTGCCGCCCACCGGGCGCTTCGCGGGTGCGGCACCACGGGGGCAGCGCCGAGGGGGTCAGGCGGGCTGGTGGGGCAGTTCCTTGTCGGCACGGCCACCGGTCCCGAGGGCCCGCCGCGGTGACGGCGGCGCCGCCGGGCGCGTGCCGAGTACGCCTCGGGCTCGCAGTTCGTCGAGGTCGGACAGGCGCTCTCCGGGAAGAGCGCCGAGCAGGTCGGCCTGGGCGGCGCGGATGCTGTGCGCGGGAGCCTGGGGGCCTGCGCCAAGGGCGCGGCGGACAGTCACGTCTGGCATCGTACGGGCAGCGCATCACCGACCGTCCCGGCCGCCGGGCTCCGTGGAGCGGGCCGCAGCGGGGTGTCGGCCGCTGCGAGAAGGGCATCCGCTGGGCGGACGCTCCCTCGCTACCGCAGCCTGACCAACACCAAAGCCAATCTCAACTGACCCGGTCCAGCCATGTGCGGTAGCGGCTGCCGAAGGGTTCTGCAGCGTCGCGCAGCGCGGCTGACAGCCACTCGGCGGCACTCTCCGCGTGCGTGATGACGTCTCGTGGATAGCCGTACTGCCGCTGATGACTGGCGAACTCGTCCTCGTCGTCCACGAAGACGGATCCGTCTTGCCGTATCCGGCAGACATCCAGATCCAGGTCCACCGTGGTCACTTCTCCCTTGTGCGGCCAATCGGGAGGAGTGGTGACGTCGCAATAGACGTCCAGGTGGGCTGGAGCTGCCTGGAACCGGGCCGTCCACCAGGCGCCGCGTGGAAAGAGCATGACTCGTTGCTCTTCGATTGTGTGGATCTCCCCCTTCCCGCCTTTGCTATAGATCGTCCCGATTGGCGCACCGAGCCAGACCCCGAACTCGTCCTCGCCCAACCACACCATCGAGTGGTGCCAGTGCAGGCTGCCATCGAACTTACGGACCACGACCCGGACCTCGGCTTCTTCCATGGCGGAAGGCTACTGGCAGCCAGGCAACCGGCATTCTGTCTCAACGAACAAGGAGAGCCCTCACATCTCGATGACTGATGTGGGGACCGTTCATGTCAGTGAGGACCGCTACGAGTCCTCCACGGGAGCTTTGACGCTGCCATATCGGTCGGCGGCGGCGTATAGCGCTCACTCACCTCTCGGCGCTTCTTGCGCTCGCGCAGCTCAGTCAGGTTGTAGGTCCCCGCTGGTGAGCTGGGCGGAACGAGTTCGTAACTGCCCTCCGGCTCCGCCGTCTTCTCCACCATCCCCCGCCCTACTAGACCGTCGCCGTTTGCGGCTGGGCCCGGACAAGATCAAACCCGCATGTTGATTTTCTGCGAGCCCTAAGCACGTCCTCGCGCAGCCAGCGGCGCACTGTGGACGCGGAGATGCTGTCGGTGATCCCGCGCGCGGTCAGCTCGACGGCCAGCTCCGGCCAGGACCAACGCGACAGTGGCACACCGGTCTCGGCGGGTAACTTGCAAGCCAGCGCTTGGGTCTCGGCGATCTGCACAGGGGTGAAGCGGGCCGGACGCCCTGAGCGTTTACGGTCGGCCAGGGCCGGCAGGCCGCCGTGGGCGAACCGGCCGCGCCAGGCACGAACCGTGTCCAGGTGCAGGCTGGTCTCGTGGGCGATGCGCGCGTTGGAGCGTCCCCGTGCCGCGTGCAGGACGATCTGCGCACGGCACCGCAGCCGGTGCTCGGTCTTGTGGCCACAGGCCATCTTCTTCAGTCGCTCGCGCTCGGCGGTGGTCAGGACGATCGGGCAGGCCGGCGCAACGGGCATGGCGGACGGGCCGATCGCGAGAGGCGGAACACTACGGGTCGCAGCCCTCCGGGCCTGCGGCAATATCCAACTGAACCTCAGCTTTCTGTGACCGCCGAATCGAGCAGGGACAGCGTCTGGTTGTCCGCGTCCACGTGTACGCGGACGCCGAGCGGCAGCGGCAGGTTTGGTGCGGTGTGGCCGAAGTCGACCTGGGCCAGGACCGGGATGTCACGCTGGGCCAGGACGTCGAGCACCACGTCGCGTAGACCTGCGCGGTCTCCGCCGCCCTCGTAGGGCGTGACCTCAGTCGGGATGCCGACCACCATGCCCGCGATCCGGTCCAACACACCGGACAGCCGCAAAGTATGCAGGTCGCCCCAGATCCGGGTGACCGGCCGCTGCACCTCCTCCCAGAACAACACGGCGCCGTCGAACCGTTCGGCGGCCAACGCGAAGGGTGTCGCCTGCAGTTGGATCAGGCGGTTCAGCAAACCGCCGACCAGTGGTCCCTGCGCGCGTCCCGGCTGCCAGGTTTCCCAAGCCCCCATCGGCGGCAGCACGCCCGGCGCCTCGGCCTTGGTGAGCACACGGGTGTAGAGGTCAACGAGCTCGGTGCGACGGGCCTCGTCGCCCTCCGTGTACCAGCCACTACCAAAACCGTGGGTGGCAATGTCGGCGTGGAAGCCGACGAGGCCGGTCCTGGCGTGCAACGCCATGTGCAGCAGCGAGATGTCGCTGTAGCCGAGGATCGGCTTCGGGTCGGCCCGGATCGCGTCCAGATCGATCAGATCGAGATAGCCGATGGTCGTCTGTCCACCGGTGTGCGCCACGATGGCCCGCACCTCCGGGTCCCGGAGCAGAGCGTTGAGCTCGGCGGCCTGCTCCGCCGGAGTGCCCGACGCCCACCAGCGATTCTGCGCTGGGTTGACCATCGGGCTGACTCGCACGCGGAAACCCATCCGCTCCAGTATCGCCACACCGCGGGCGAGGAGTGGTTCCTCGCCCGGCTCAAGCTGGCCTGAGGGCGCGGTAACGACCACGAGGTCCCCGGAACATAGCGCGCGGGGCCGAAGGATCACAGACATGGGGCCTCCTTGTTGATAAGCAACGGCCAGCAACAAGGCCCGTGCCGCAGATAATCCGCCTCCCCGACGTAATCAGGCCAAGCCCCGAAACCCTGGCCGGGCCCACCGACCGCCTCCCCGCGAACAACTAACGGACCGATGCGGAATCGGGCCCCGATGTCAACCCCCGAAGGACTTCGAAACTCGGCCACTGAGCTTCCGTTGCCCCGGGCTGCGGACGGGCGGTTGTCCTGGCGGTGGACGTCTCGCCGTGACTTCGGCCGGACGCCGGCTCAGTGGCGGACCGCTCGTTCTGTCACACCTACGGCCGTGGCAACGCCAAGCACCAGATGATGCCCGGCTGTCCGTACTCCGTCGTCGTTGCCCCGGAGTCCGGCCGTACCTCCTGGTCCGCGCTCCTGGACACGGTCCGGCTCGCCCCCGGCGCGGATCTTGCGGCCGTCAGCGCCGACCAGGTCCGCGAGGTGGTCGAACGGCTGGTCGCCGCAGACCAATGGGCCGAGGGTGACCGGAGATGTTAGCCGTACTGGACGCTCGCTACGACGCCCCACGCATCGCCTATCTGCTGTCCGGCCTGCCGGTAGAAATCCTGGGCCGGACACGGCCGGACCGGGTGATGCGCCGCCCGACGCCGCCGCGGGTCTACGACCCCAAGGGCGGCCGGCCGCCGAAGCACGGCGGCGAGTTCGTCTTCGGCGACCCCGCCACCTGGGGCGAGGAGCAGGCCGCCACGGTCACAGACACCCGGCTCTACGGCAAGGCCACCGTGCGGGCCTGGGATCGGCTGCATCCGAGGTTGACCCGCCGGGCCGCCTGGCTCGACCACGACGGCGCGCTGCCTATCAGCGAGGGCACCGTCATCCGCTTGGCCGTCGAGAACCTGCCGTTCGGCGGGGTGAACAAGCCGGTCTGGCTGTGGTGGTCGCGCACCGGCGCCACCCCGGCCGACGTCGACCGCTGCCGGCAGGCGTTCCTGCGGCGCTTCGACATCGAGCACACCTTCCGCATGCTCAAGCAGACCCTTGGCTGTTCGCGGCCCCGGCTCCGCGACTCGGCCGCCGCCGATCGCTGGACCTGGCTGATCTTCGCCGCCCACACCCAGGCAACCCGGTGCACACCGTTCCCCTGGGAAACCGCAGATCAGCAGCGCGTAGAGCGGACGGACGGTAGCACTAGGGGAACCGTGTCTGTTCTGGAGGACCAGAACAAACAGCGGCTGCTCCGGCGACGCGCACCCCTCATCAAGGAGGCTCGTCGTCGTGGGGCTGTTCCGGGTGGGGGAGAGTCCCCCGCGCCGACCCAGACAAGGGTCCGCTAGTTGGGGGAGAAAACGGTAGGTCTCGGTGCG
>NZ_JBHWIY010000026.1:53773-122668 GCF_042731715.1 Streptomyces sp. NPDC059832
CTCCCCAGGGGGTTTTGTTGTTGTGGTTCCCCCCGGCTGGCCAGCCCCCCCCCCGCCCAGACCCACGCGGTATTCCGATGCGGTTCAGCAGCCAGTGGCGTTGAAGTCGGAGAACGCCGCCTTGGTACTCGATCCTGCGATCCCGTCGACCTTGAGGCCGTAGCCGAAGAGGTTCAGGTAGCGCTGCAGCCCCTTGATGGTGGTGGGTCCGACGACTCCGTCGACAGGGACGCCGAAGAGGCTCTGGGCCGCCTTCCAGCTGCTGCTGCCCAACTGTCCGTCGATCGAGCCGGGGTTGTGGCCCATGTCGCGCAGCCAGCACTGCCAGTTCTTGGCCCGGGTCGTGCTCAGGCCGAGGTTGTTCACCGCGAGGATCGAGACGTCTCCGGTGGTCACCGAGGCCTTGACGGCGGCTGGCTGGGACGCCGCGAAGCCGGCACTCGCGCCCGCCAGGCTCCCGGCGGCGATCCCGATGACGGCAGTGGCGCTCACGAGCGTCCTCGTCACAGCACGTCGCATTGTTTCCTCTTTTCCATCGTAGGAAGTTACGCAAGGCCGGCGATCCGGCCAGGCAGAATCAGCCTGTCGTTGAGCCCCGCATCTGTCATGAGCACTCAGCGCACTCGGCTTGGCGCACAGCGACCAACCGCAACCTTGGCCTTTCAAGGCTTCCGAGCAAGCCTCCTCGGTGCACGCGTCGATTGACGCAGAAGTCTCTTTCAATCGCACCGACAAGGGCCGAGACTGCGGATTACGCGATGCCGCGACGGGGGGGAATCATCATGGTGACCGTGCTGGATACCACCTGCCTGCCGCCAGCCGGGAGAACGACCGCGTGGGCGGAAACTACGGCGCTGGCCTTGGTGAATACTCGCTTCAGATTTCCCGATCCGGCGAATTTCGGAGCCTTCATACGCGCGACAACATTGGGTCCGGCACAACTGTCGATGATGTCCTACGCGCAGTTGTTCTCCTACCGCTCGGCACAACTGATACGTAAGTCGGATCCGGAGTTGTACCAGATCGCCATGATCACCGAAGGAGAACAGGTCATAGAGCAGGCGGGGAACAGAGCCGTTCTGGAACCCGGCGACATCGTTGTGTACGACAGCTCCCGGCCTTTTCAGGCATCCGCTCTAGGCGTGCGCGGCTGCAGTTCTGTGCTCCTGCAGTTTCCCCGGCACCTCATGCCGCTGCCTGACAAGGTGGTCGCACCCCTGTGCGGGACCGTCCTCAGCGGAGCCGCCGGTGTGGGGCATGTCTTCTGTCAGACCCTGGTCAGCATGGTGGCGGCGGAGCCCGAGCTCAGTGTGCATGACCGGCAAAGGCTCGGCACGACCGTCATCGACGTCGCGACCGCGGTCATCGCCCAGCACACCGACCGAGCACCCTTGCTGCAGCCGGAAACCCGGAAAGCGGCGTTGTACAGCGAGATCACCGCGTACATAAGCCGACACCTGCACGATCCGGACCTCAAGCCAACGGCCGTCGCCGCCGTGCACAACATCTCTCCGCGCTACCTGCACCGCGTCTTCCAGGACCACGGGACCACGGTGAACACATTCATCCGCCAAGGGCGGATCGCCCGTTGCCGGAGAGACCTCTTGGACCCTGCGCTGCACGACACACCCGTCAGCGCGATCGGTGCTCGCTGGGGCTATGCGCGGGCCTCCGATTTCACCCGTGCCTTCCGCACCGCGACAGGCATGACACCCACCGAGTACCGAGGCAGCAACAGCCGTGCATAGGCCTCGCACGGAACATCGCAGATCTGCGACGTTGCACCGTCGCGGCGGGACCGCGCCCTTGGACGACGAGTGCCGTCTGCCTGCAGCACGGTCCCGCGCTGCGTGCAGCAGCTGCCAACCGCTGCATCGGCGGGGCCGGCCCGCTACCCGAGCAGCACCCGTGTGCCGCCTGGCCCGTGCAAATGCTGCACACCACCGGCGCGCAGCACGACCGAGAGCAGCACCAGTGTCCTCTGACAAGCAATCTTGAACGCACTCAGAGGTCAGTACGGGAGCACGGGCGCGAGCTCCGTCCAACAGGCTCACAGCTCACCTCGTCTACCTGGGGAAACGGTCTGTGAACCTCATAGCCTCACAGCTTCGGCTGCCTGTGTGACACCTGGGCTCTTCCCCCGTCTGGCAGGCTGTGGTGCGCGGCGAGCTGGTGCGTCTCGCTGCGGAAAGGGGGTCCGGTGACCGGGTTCGACCGTGAGCCGGCGGAGGTACGGATACCGCGCCCGGCCCTGGATGCCATGGCCGCGGCGCTGAGCGTGCGCACGGTGGCGATGCGTACCTGGCCCGACGGCATCGAGTGGATGTACCCGCTCGGGACGTGGGAGGAGCCGCACCTGGAGGTGGCGCTCATGCCCGGCGGCGACGAGGTGTGGCTGCGGATGTCCACCGACCGTTCCAGCTTCGCCGTGTGGACCATCCAGCAGTGGCTGGACTTCGCCGGAGAGCTGCCCGGGGCCACGCCTCCGGACTGAACCGGCCGGAGCCGGTAGCCACGGGTGGATACGCGTTGCCGCCCGGGTGGCTACCGGTGGATACGGCCGTGGCTACGATGCGAAACGCCCTGACCACGGCAGTTGCGAGACACTGCTGGCGAATTCGGTTCAGAAGCTCCTGCTGATCCTTGCGTGACAGAAAGGTGTGCTCTGGTACAGGCGGATGAGTCCGAAGCAGCCGTGCCCGTCCAAGCCGAAACCAGGTGGTCGCGATCTGGTGCAGGAACCAGTGGATGAGTGAAAGGCGTCTCCCAGGCGATCAAGCTTGAGGAGATGGCAGAGTGCGGATCTACATCAGTGCGGACATGGAGGGCGTCACAGGGCTCGTCGACGCCGACGACGTCCAGCCCGGCGGTCGGGACTACGAGCGGGGACGGCTGATGATGGCTGAGGACGTCAACGCCGCCGTCCCTGGCGCCGTCGCGGCCGGCGCACCGAGATCACCGTCAACGATGCCCGCGGCCCGATGCGCAACCTCCTACCCGCTGCGGGAGATCCGCATCGCTGTGCAGACAGTCCAACTCACCGGTCAGCACCTTCGACCCGCGCGATCAAGGCGTCGACGGAGACAAGACCCCGGCCGGTTGTAGCGTCAGCCCGTCCCCGGATCGCTCCGGGAGCTCGGTTGAGCATCGCTGTCTTCCACCAGAGGCGCATCACGGCGGGAACTGCGGCCGCTTCGGCCGCCAGGACCTCCCGGTAGAACTGAGCACGCTCCTCACCACTCAGTGAGTCGCCGATGGCGTTGATGGTGAGCGGGATCGCCGGAATCCTGCCGCCCACTGGGTGATCGGGTTGAGCAGTCATTGCCATCCTCCTTCGTTGTCGAATCCTCAGTGTCCTACGTACTGCCGACGAATGGGACGAAGTCTCTGGACGTAGCCCACTTCGTCGTGCCGTGACCAGCTTCTCCTTGGTCACGGCATCACCGCACCTGCGACTTCCGTTTGAGCAGCTGTGCACGCAAGTCAGGAGTGGCTGGGGTGGCTGCCGCGTCGGCCCGCGGCGGGAGGCCAGTTCCACGTACGGGATCCACCCAGCATTGCCAGCCTCCAGGTCCTGGGTCGAGACCTGGCAGAGCTCCGTGATCCTGCGGTCAGTGAGCCGGCAGGCAAAGCGGATCCCGGCGAGGAAGCAGTGGCAGGCCGGCCTGCTGGGTCACCGAGCGCTGAGGTTCCCCCGAGATGCGGGGAAGGTGACAGCAGGTCAGATGGGTCTCATGAGAGGAGCCCGGACGATGCCTGCCCCGAGGAAATATCCGCTGGAGTTGCGTGAGCGGGCGGTGCGGATGTACCGGACCGCCGAGCCGAAGCCCGTGATCCGTCGTATGGCCGAGGAGCTCGGCGCGCATCACGAGGCCCTGCGCAACTGGATCCGGCAGGCCGAGGCCGACGCCGGCGAGCGGGACGACCTGCTCGCGAGCGAGGAGAAGGACGAGCTCGCCCAGTTGCGGCGCGAGGTGCGGGAACTTCGCCGGGCGAACGAGGTCCTGCGGACAGCCTCGGCATTTTTCGCCGCCCAGCTCGACCCGACCCGGCCCAGGTGACGGCGCTCGTCGACGAGCACCCGCATCTGGGGGTCGAGCCCGTACTCCGGGAACTGAACATCCCCTCCGCCACACGGAGCGCACAGCGGCGCAGTAGCACCTTGAACACAGGCTGAACTGACACGCTCGTGCCATCTTCTTGAGCGAGAACAGTGCCGGGCGGCTACCTGAAGCGGGTACGGCGATCCGTTATGAGTGACGCCTCACGTACCGGCTCTGTCCGGTGACGCGCTCTGTAGGCGGCCTGCCGGCACGCGGGTCGGTCGTAGATCGAATCACGCCGATGTCCGTGCCCCGGGGCGAACTGTCGGCCACATACGGGGGCAGTGCACCACAAGATCGGTCTCCACGCCCAGGGCGTTCCACAAGCCGATGGCGACGGCCTCGGCGTAGTCGCGGCGCCACCGGCGCGCAGCAGCTTTGCAGGCTGGGCTGCAGAACCGCTTGTCACTGCGAGCCTTCGCTGGCAGCGGCTTGGAGCAGGGGATGTACGCGCATGGCTGATGCACCACCGCCGCCTCGCCCGCGATTGGAAACCCACCCACACCGATCCGCAGCCGTGATCCAAATCGCCGCCATCAACCTCATGACCCGACGCCTCACCCACTGGCGTGACACCTAACCCCAAATGGAACGGACAACCGAGAATCGAACGCTCACTCACAGCCATCGCCGTGAACATCGAACGACTCAGCGGCCGGTCAGTCACAGAGGAAACCTCTTCGCCAAGACCGCCGACCGCCTTCCTGACCCTCCTGGATCAGAACGAGAGCCCCCGGCCAAAGTCCTGGCGAACCCTTGGCAGCTGAGATCCACCAACCAAGATCGCCGATAGAGTCAAGCTCAGCTGGGCCTGGCGCCGAGGAGCGATGTCAGCCGGTCACAGGGCGTTGAAGGCTTCTTCCACGGCCTCGCACGTGGCGTCCAGGTCGTCGTCCGTGACTGCGGCGGGGACGAACCAGCAGGCCATGGCGAAGGCATTGGCGTGGACTCCGCGTTTGAGGAGTTCGTGGCGAAAGGCGTGGTAGCGGGCCTGGTCGGAGCGGAGCAGGTCGCGGTACTGGCGGGTGGGTGTGCCGTCGGGGGTGAAGACGGTCTGGAACATGGCGCCGACGCCCTGGACTACGCAGGGGACGCGGCGGTCGTGCGCGGCACGGCGGATCGTTTCCATGAGCCGCTGGCCGCTGTCCTCGATGTGCTTGGTGACCCCCGGCTGGTGCAGGTGGCGCAGGGTGACCAGCGCGGACGTCGCGCACAGCGGCGAGGAGTTGTAGGTGCCGCCGTGCTTGACGTCCCCTCGCGCCAGAGGTTCCATCACGTGGCGCTGCCCGGCGAACGCGGCGATCGGCAGGCCGCCGCCCAGTGCCTTGGAGAAGACGGCGAGGTCGGGCACGACGTCGAACAGTGCCTGGGCTCCTCCGGGGCCGGTGCGGAATCCGGTGCAGACCTCGTCGAAGATGAGCACGATTCCGCGTGCTGTGCACTCCTCCCGCAGCAGGTCGAGATAGCCCGGATCGGGCATGGTGCAGGCGTTGTTGGCGACGATCGGCTCGCAGATGACCGCCGCGAGTTCCCCCCGGTGGGCGTCCAGTAGGGCGCGGAGTGCCGGGGGGTCGTTCCACGGACAGACGACGACGTCGTCGACGACCCCGGCCGGAATGCCCGGGGAGTGGGGTACGGGGTGCGGCGTGGCGTAGGGGCCGGCCTCTGAGGGATCGGGGCGGTTGGAGATGGCCAGGGTGTCGGACCATCCGTGATAGTGGCCCTCGAACTTGAGGATCTTCGAGCGCCCGGTGTATCCGCGGGCGGCACGCACGGCTCCTTGCACCGCCTCGCTTCCCGAGTTGGCGAACCGGACGAGCTCCGCACAGGGCACCATCTCGCAGATCAGCTCCGCGAGTTCCACTTCAACGGTGTTGCAGGTGCCGAACATCGCGCCCGTGCTCAGGACGGCGGTGAGTGCCTCGGTGAGCTCCGGGGCGGCATGGCCCAGGATCGCGCTGCCGTAGGAGATGAGGTAGTCGAGGTACTCGTTGCCGTCGATGTCCCGGATGCGTGTACCGGACCCGCTGGCGATATAGAGCGGGTAGGGGTGTGGGCCGGTCGAGGTCAGTCTGGAGGAGGAGCTGATGCCGCCCGCCAGCGATGCCTGGGCCCGTTTGAACCAGGTGCGACTGCCGTCGGTCCCACCCAACGCCTTTATATGGCCGGTCATATGTGTCTCCTGTTTGGGTGAGGGTTGCTTGGGCACGTTCGGAGAGCCCTTCATACGCAGGGGTTTGCTTGAGGAGAGGACGGGCGGGACGTGACTCGGAAGACAGCGGTCGTCACCGGCGCGGGCAGCGGAATCGGGAGGGCGTGTGCGCTCGGTCTGCTGGCGGACGGCTGGACGGTGGTCCTGGTGGGTCGGCGCAAGGAGCCGCTGGAGGAGACGGCGGCGCTCACGCCCGCCGTCGGCCGGGACCGCGCAGTCCCGTTCCCCGCCGACATCACCGATGCCACCGCGGTGGACGACCTGTTCAGGTCCGTAGCGGAACGGTTCGGCCGGGTGGACGTGCTGTTCAACAACGCCGCAGACGTCATGCCCTACACCCCGACGGAGGACGTGAGCGTCGAGGACTGGCACCGCGTGATGGACTCCATCGCCACCGGGACCTTCCTGTGTTCCCGCGCTGCCTTCCGCGTCATGAAGGAGCAGACCCCGCGCGGTGGACGGATCATCAACAACGGAGCGCCTTCCGCTCAGGCGCCCCGGCCGGACTCCCTCGCGTTCACCGCAGCCAAGCACGCGGTCGCGGGGATCACTCGCTCACTGTCCTTGGACGGCCGCCGCTACGACATCTCCTGCGGCCAGATCGACATTGGCAACGTCACCCCGGAGGACCGCCCTCAGCCAGCCGTCCTACAGGCCGACGGGTCACGGCGGGTCGAACCCACCATGGACGTGAAGCACGTCGTCGACATGGTGCGCACGATGGCCGCTCTGCCGCGCGGGGTGAACATTCAGTCCATCCTGGTCATGCCCAGCGCCATGCCCTACGTGGGCCGGGGATAGCCCGGCCACATAGGCGGGGAACCAGTTGCCGGGCACCAGTTGCCCGGCCTGGTCCCAGGCGAGCATGCGGTGCAGTCCGTCCAGATGGATCAACCCCTCGCGGACAGCCAAGCCTTCGTAGTCGCGTCCCGAAACGGGCCGTGTACTCAGGAACAACGGGCGGCGGGGGGCCGTGCTCTGCCGGGCGAGTTTGAGCGCACACATCGGATTGGAGCGCGTGTACGAGGCGCCCAACCCCGCCAGCCGCTCCGCCGCTGCGGCCACCGTCAGCCCCGCCTTGGGGACGAGCTCCACCTCTCCGTCCTCACCCAGGTGCCAGGGGAGCACCACACCGCACACTTCTGGGCCCTCCAGCAGCACCTGATGCCAACGGCCGCCCAACTCCCGCTGCCCGTTGCGGATGTGCCCTTCGGCCTCGTCGTTGGTGTTGGCCTGATCAGACGCGTCGAAGGGGTGCTCCTGGGCGAAGTGGCCGATGACCGTCTCGAACCGGACCGCTCCCACAATCCTCATCTGCTGTACCTTCCCGCCTCTTCGTACTCACCGAAGTGCCGTTCGGCGAACAGCTCCGGACGCCCTGCGTCCAGACCGCGCGAGCGCGCCACTCTCAGCACCTGCCGCCAGTACGGCTTGACCGGCGGCCACAAAGTGCCCGTACGACAGTACGAGCCGTCGATCATGTAACGCGGCCCCGCGCTCGGGTTCGAGGCGGACGCGGCCCGGCGGGTGTGAAAGAGCGCCGAGTGGAGTATGACGGTGGACCCGGGCGGTAAGTCGTCGACGAGCACCTCGCCCGGCAGGACTGCCGTGCCCAGGTGGCTGCGAGCGTCCTTCTCCGCGACTTCCCGGTGCGAACCCGGCAGCACGGCCAAGCCACCCAACTCCGGCTTGAGCCCGCCTATGTAGTGCAGGGCATGGATCATCGGTAAGCGGCGCTCGCGCTGCGGCCGTTGTTCGTAGTCGTGGTGCCAGCTCTTGCCGGCTCCCCCGGCCGGTCGCCGGTCGCTGTGCAGATGGTGGAAGACGAAGTGCTCCCCCAGCAGGTCGGGGTGGCCGAGCAGGTCCATGAGCGGCGGGTACACCGCGAGCTCACCGTGCGCTTCCAAGTCCAGTTCGACCACCTGCGGCGACTCAGTACCCGGATTCAGACAGCCATCGATGGATTTCTGACGCCAGCCTGTCTCCACCCACTTGTCGACCTCCGGCGCAAGTCGGCCGACGAGGTCGGCCGACAGGAATCCAGGTAGGACAAGAAAGCCGTCCTCGGTAAAGTTCTCGATCCGGACCTCTTTGGCACGAGTGCCACTCATCTGTCGGACCCCCCGGTTTACTCAGATGTTGCCCTACGGACGCCACAGTGCTCGGCGTTTCCTGTCCAAGGCCAACATGCGTCATGCGCATGACGGGGTGAATGGCCAGAAAGAGGCACTGGACGTGATTGGGTGACAGTTCTGCCCAGGACAACCCTCTGGCCGGAGCGGATGGTGCCTGCAGAAGGAGACACCGAAGCTACTTGCCCGGAGACGTCAGAACAGGTGTGATCACCGCCGACGGGATCCTCCCGAAAGCAGATACGGGCATCAAGCGTCACTCAGCGTGTGCGCTTTACGGAAAGCGAGTGAGTGCAGGGCGCTCATGACGTGGCGGGGTGTGGGGTGTGGTGTCGCAGGCCTGCTGAGAACGGGTAGTGGTGTCCATTGGCCCGGTGATGGGTCGGCTGACCTGGGGTTGTGCGCCAGCCTTTCGGGGTGCCGGGTGTTTGTGCAGTCCACGCACGCCGGCGGGGTCGCGCGCGCCGGTGCCTCGGTGTCTACCGCGACGCGGCGCACGGAGCGTCATGGCACCCGCCCAGCACCCCAGTGGCTGGTACACAACAACACGACGGCGGTCTCCGAGAGCAATCCTCGAAGGCGATGTCCTGGGCTACGCCTCGCAGGTCAGGTCGTGCGCGGGGAGCCGTCCCGTGCGCAGGTAGGCATTGACGCGCCCGTCGACGCAGGCGTTGCCGAACTCGCCGTACAGGCCGTGCTGGCGGGCGCCCTCCACAGTGAGCAGCCGGGAGCTCGGCCACTGCTCGCGCATGGCCTCGGCGCCGGCGTAGAGGGTGCGGGGGTCGCCGGTGGCGTTGACGAGCAGGGCCGGGATGTCATGGTCGAGCACGGTCGGCGCCTCGGCGGGCCGGTCCCAGAACTCGCAGGGGGTGATGTTGTTGGCCAGCGGCCCGGTGAGGGGGAACCGCTCGCGGGACTCCTCGACCGCGCGCCATTAGCTGCCGACGCCGCGCCGCTCGGCCACGTCGCCGCAGACGATCGCATCCTGGTCCACGGCCCGCCACAGGTAGTGCCGCACCCCGTTGATCTTCAGGAACACCTCGTCCAGGTGCCACTTGTCGCCGGCCCGGGGCCGGCGGCGGCGCAGGGCGGCCGCGTACCGGGGGCCGAACCGGTCGCACCACCGGCGGGTCGCCTCATGGGAGACGGTGAACCCGCGGGCCAGAAGCAGCTCCTCGACTTCGCGGAAGGAGAGCGGGAAGCGGTGGTACAGCCACACCGCGTGGGAGATGACCTCCGCCGGGAACCGGAACCCCTTGTACGACGGCCCGTCCCCGGCGCCCTCCACCACCAGCTCCTCCCGAACGATCAACAAACCCGGTCACCATCCCAGCCCGGAGACCACTCACTCAACTTGACAGTGCCCTCCTGCTCGCTCCACACCTTTGGTCTCCAGGCCGTCGCAAGGGTCCGCGAATGCGTGAGGGCATTTGCCGTAGCGGGTGGCCACCGAGGACTTACGCGCTGACCTGTCGCTCCCCTTGTAGCGGACGGAACGCACTGAACTGGAGCGGCTGCGCCGGGAGATGAACGAGGGGAACAAGCGGATACGAGAGCTGGAGATGGAGTGGTCCACCGCTCTCGCTGAATGTGCGCCAGAAACCTCTAGGAGCAGCGTTTGTCGACGGATCGCGGAGGCAGCCTCGGCGTCCGCACGCAGCATCCCGTCCTGGTCCCGGTTCCGGCACGACGAACGGCCCCTGGAGGAGGCGGAGGGCGGGTCAGTCGATCGGGTCCGGACCGGGAGGGAGCGGGGGGAGGCCGTGGGCGGCAAGGAGGCGGTCGGCGAAGCCCGAGTCGGAGAGGGGGACACCATGGGCGGCGAGGAGGGTGAACAGGTCTGTGAGCTGGCGCGGTTCGGTGCCCCGCAGTTGATGGCCGGCGGCGAGGCCGAGGACGCCGACGAGCGGTCCGCGGCCGGTAGCGGGGGTCGTGGTCAGGCGCAGACGCATCGTGAGGCGAGCTGCGTCCGAATCGGGGTCCTCGCCGAAGGTCATGTCCAGGCCTGTGATGTCGCGCCAGCAGTAGCGACGGCGTAGCAGTGCCCTGGAGAGGGTGAGGCCCTCGCTGTCGGCGCGCACCCAGAAGCTCATGGGTGCGGGCAGGGCCACAACGGGGACGACCGCGGCGACGACCAGCAGGCTGGGGCCGACGCCCAGCCGATTCACTGCGCCGCTCGCACCGAGGACGACAGCCACCAGAAGGGCCAAAAGGCAGCCGGGCCCTACGCCCGAGAAACGCCACAGGAAGCCCAGGCGCACGGTCCGGAACCGGTTCGTCGTGTCCACGGGCTCAACCTTGGAGCCTTGATGTCACCATTCCGCCACGCTTCCAGGGCTCTTGTGCAACAGAGCCACAGCTGCCAGACGGTGTTCGGAAACCGATGGCTCCACACCGCCGCCAACCCGCCCATTGCCGACTCCGTCGGGCCCGGCTAGTACTCCAGCAGGATTTTGCAGTCTGACCTGCGAGTTTCGCTGGGCGGCTGGAGTGTGACGGGCTGTGGGGCAGGCTGTGGAGCGGTCAGGGGCGGCTTCACGGTGGCCGCCCCTCGATCGTGCGACAACGCCGCATGTAATGACAGCGGCGGGCGACTGCCCGGCGTCGTCGGCGCCAGTTCGACCAGCTCACCGCGTGGTGTCGGCCTCGACGTCCGTGCAGGTGTGGGGGCCGGGGCCGACAAGTTGCCAGGAGTTGCCGAACCTCCGCCGCTGTGAGCTCGATGGTCCCGGCTGCCTCACCCGTTCTGTCCCCTTTTCGCGGGCCTGGTGTGCCGTGGCTGCCAGGAAGGCGTGCGCGAGTATCGCCAGGGTGATGTGCCGGTACCAACCCGGGTAACGGCGGACTTCGTACTGGTCCAGGCCACACTCGTTCTTCGCGGCCTGGAAACACTCCTCGATCGCCCACCGCGTCCCGGCGATGCGCACCATTTCCTGGGCGGTGTACCTGGCGGCGCAGGAGCACGCCCTGATCGGCGGCGACCTCTACGCCGCCGTCCGCACCCCCACCGGCACCCGGCTGATCATCGGCGATGGCCGGGGCAAGGGCCTGACCGCGATCAGCGACGCCGCCCTGCTGCTGGGAGCCTTCCGTGAGGCCGCGCACCGCCGGGCCGCGTTGCCCGCCCTCATGGCCTGCCTGGAGCACAGCGTCTGCTGCTCGCCCACGTCGGCGGGCACCTGGCCGACGACGCCGCCGTGATCGCCCTCCAGCACACCCACAGCCAGTTCCCCATCGAGCCGGACCGGCAAGTACACGAGCCTCGCCCGGTCGAGGAGACGGCGACGACGGTCCGAAGGAATCACTGCCCTTTGACGTCCCTCAGGCGGGGGCTGGCGCATGACGAAGGTACCGTCCTGCTCCGCTCACCCTTGGTTCACGTCTGTCCGGCAGGCGCGCCCGATGGTGGGGCGCGAAGATGGAATCGTCCCGGTCCGCTGGTCGGCGGGAGGAGTGGACATGGAGATCAGGCCTCAGGCGGTCGTCCTCCCAAGGGGGACGGATCATCTCGAACAGGGGAAGTACGGGCCCGTCTTTCCCAGGACTCCGGCGTGCTACGGGTTCACCATCGTTGCGCGGGTCAAGCCCGGCCACGCCGATGCCATGCGCGAGTACGGCTACTCGCTGGCCAAGGCGCTCGAACAGGATCCGTACCTTCTCGCGCCATTGAAACTGCACTACCTGCGGTGGGTTCTCTTCGACGATGACACGCGCTTCATGTACCAGGGGATCTTCGACACCGACTTCGACAAGTACACCGAGGACGCCATCGCGCTGTTCTCGAAGGTTGGCGTGAGCACGGCGTTCGAGCATCTGGAGGGATTCCCCGAGGACTGGCGGACCAATCCGGAGGCGTTCGTCGGATTCGTCCGTGAGCACCACTGTCCGAGCTTCATCGAGTACGGAGAGTATCCGTACGTGACGGCGGACGAGATCAAGAAGGCCCTGCGGATCAAGAGCGCTCTGTCGGAGATGCTCGACCAGATGCAGTGAGGCTGGGAGCTGGGCGATGAGTGAGGCCAGAACGGCGCGGACCTACAACGAGCGGCACAATCCCCGGAAGTACACCCCTGCCGGACGGCGTGTGAGCATCTACGTCTCGTGGAGCTATCCCGCCGAGGCGGGCCGGAACGCGGCCGAACTGGACAACCGGTTCTCCACCATGACTGAGGTCCGGCGGGTGGCGTGGCCGGCCTACGAGGACCCGAAGTGGTCGGACCCCTATCAGTTCCAGCAGGGCATCGCGGGATCGCTGGAGCTGTTCTTCCGGGCCTGGGTGCCGTTCCAGGAATTCGTCGCGGAGGTCACCGGGCATCCCGTCCCGGTCTACCAGCGCATCGACCAGGCCGGTTTCCACACCCCCCTCGATGAGCGGGTACTCGACGACACAGACGTCCTGTTCGTTTTCGGACTCGACCACATGATCACCGGACAGGAAGCCGAGCCCCACGAGATCGAGGCCCTGCGGTCATTCCTCTCGCGGGAGGACGCCCGCCTCGTCCTGGGACCCCATCACGACGTCGGCGCGTCGGACGACCTGTCCGTGCGCGAGGTGGAGTACCGCCACCACGGCGATCCCCTGGTGCCTCGCCAGCAACGGTTCGCCACCTACGTCAGGGACGTGATGAACGGCCTGGGTGTGCCGGTCATCAACCAGTACGGGCTGCGTCCCGCCACCGGTCAGGACAACCGGATCGCCCCCCTGTCGACCATCAGGGATCTGGACGAGAAGGGATGGCTGAACGGGGTTACGAATTTCAACTTCCACATGCACCTGCCGCACTACGCGGTGACGACCGACGAGCCGCAGGCCATCCATGTGCTGGCCCGGCAGCCGATCGACACGTCCCGGCCCCATCCGTTCACCAAGGACGGGAACACCGAGTTCAACATGTTCTTGTGGATGCCCCCTGGCGATGACCGCGCGGCAGATGTGCTGCTGGCCGATTCAACGATCTTCAGCACACTCTTCGGCGCCGACGACAGCCTGCGGAACTTCTGGCGCAACCTCGTCTCATAGCGATGCCGCAGGGAGGCCGACATGAGCGCACCCACGGACGTCACGCTGGAACTCGACGACATCCAGCGCGGGGTCCTCAGCCCGCGCCCCACCCCGTACGCGGCGACCTACCTGGTCTTCCGTATCGACGACCGCACCCAGGGCCGGGAGATGATGCGGCGGGCAAGCGCGGTGGCGACCTCCGCCGCCGACACCTCCGGCCCCCTCGGGGACACCTGGGTCAGTGTCGCCGTCACATACTGGGGCCTGGAGGCACTGGGTATGTCACGTTCATCGCTGGACACGTTCGCCTGGGAGTTCCGGCAGGGCATGGCCGCCCGCGCGCGGGCGCTTCGCGACGAGGGAGCGAGCAGCCCGCAGCACTGGGAAGCACCCCTCGGCACGCACGACGTTCACGTGGTGATCACGGCGGTCGCACCCGACCCCCTGAGCCTGGAGGCGGCCATCGACCGTGCCCGGCCCGCCTACGAACGCCTGTCCGGCGTGACAGCGATCTGGCGACAGGACTGCTACGCCCTGCCCACCGGGAAGGAACACTTCGGCTACCTCGACGGCGTCAGCCATCCGGCTGTCGAAGGCAGCGGCATCCCAGGGTCCAATAAGCTGGAAGCGCCTCTGAAGAGCGGGGAGTTCGTGCTCGGTTACCCGGATGAGATCGGCGGCGTCCAGACGCCGCAGCCGACCGTGCTGGGGCGCAACGGCAGCTACGCGGTCTTCCGGAAACTCCATCAGAGCGTTGCCGCATTCAGGCGCTACCTGAAGGACAACTCCATCGACGACCACGACGAGGAACTGATCGCCGCGAAGATCATGGGCCGCTGGCGCAGCGGGGCCCCACTGGCCCTCGCCCCGGAGCACGACGACCAAGCCCTCGGCGCCGACCCCTACCGCCGCAACACCTTCCTGTACGAACAGGACGACCCGACGGGATTCACCACTCCCGGTGGCTGCCACATCCGCCGCGCCAACCCACGGGACGCCTCAGTGGCCGGAGAGGTGCGGCTGCACCGCATGATCCGGCGTGGCGCCGTGTACGGCCCGCCACTACCGGAAGGAGTGCTGGAGGACGACGGAGCGGACCGTGGTCTGATGTTCGCGTTCATCGGCGCCCACCTGGGCCGGCAGTTCGAATTCGTCCAGTCGGAGTGGATGAACGACGGCGTCTTCTTCGGGTCCGGCAACACGAAGGACCCCGTCGTCGGCGCCGCGGACGGGCAGACCCGCTACACCATTCCTCGAAGGCCGGTGAGACGTCGCCTGGCCCCGCTGCCCCGGTTCGTCGTCACCCGAGGAGGCGAGTACTGCTTCCTGCCGAGCCTGAGCGCCCTGCGCCGGCTCGGGGACCTCCACGACTGACAGGGTGGGCAAGCGCCATGGACACCCTGCATCTCGTCCTCAACACCGTCACCGTCATTTTCATTGCGGCCACCATGTTCGCCGCCGGCCTACGAGCCACCGTCCCGGCACTGCGCGGCGTCTTCGCCGACCAACCCGCTGCCCTCGGCACGCTCGATGCCATCCTCGCCGGGGTCGCGATTCTTGCCGGATTCGGACCCGGACCCGGACCCGGACTCGGATTCGGACTCGGATTCGGCGCGCGGTGGGCCGCATCCGGATCGGCTGCCGCCGGCTCCGTGCCGTCGGCCGCGGCACCCCGGGGCGTCACTTCCAGCCGGCGGACCGGGAGGGAACAGCCGGTGCGCTCGCCCTCGGTATGCCAGAGGTGGGTGCCTTGCCCAGGCGAGGTACAGCTCGCGAAGGACCAGCCCCCAGAAGGTCGAGCAGCAGCGGCGCCAGGAACAGCAGTAGGTGGCTGTCCGCGCCGACGAACCAGGGCTCGTGTGCTGTGTGTGGGACTTCGCGTGTACAACGAACACCCTCTCAGCGGTGCGGCGTCCGTCGCACAGTCAGTACCGCCACGTCGTCGTGCTGACCGCCGCGCCCGGCGAATACGCGCGCGTCGTCGTAGAGCGCACGCGGCAGGTCGGTGGGGGAGAGCGACACGCGCCGGGTGAGGCTCTCGGTGAGGGGGTAGAAAGCACCGTCCGCGGCGCGGGTCTCGGTGAGTCCGTCCGTGGTCAGTAGCAGGGTCGCGCCGGGCGGGAAGACGAACCAGTCGACCGTCGCCGGTTCGTCTGCGAGCTCGGCGAGACCGAGGGGGACACCGGACGTGAGGGCCGGTGTCGTGACGGTGGCGTCCTGCAGCACCTGCGGCAGGACGTGACCGCAGTTGATGGCCTGCACCTCCGCACCCGCGTCGATATTGATGACGAGCGCGGTGACGAACCGTTCGTCGTCGCCGGTCTGCGCGGCATAGGAGTTGTGCCGCACGACGGAGGCGTCCAGGGCGTCGACGAGCGCGGTCAGGGTGGGCTCGCGGTGGGCCGTCGCACGGAAGGCGCCGATGACGGCGAATGCGGCGCCGACCGCCGGGAGGCCCTTTCCCTGGACGTCGCCGATCAGCACCCGGGTTCCCCACGGTGAGTCGACGACGTCGTAGATGTCCCCGCCGACCAGACGGTCCTCCTGTACGGGCTCGTACACGCCGTTCACCAGGACATCGTCGGTGAGCATGGGCAGCGGGCGCAGGATGTGGCGCTGCATCGCGGCCGCAGTGGAGCGCAGCCGCAGCATCTCCTGCTCACGGCTGATGCGGCGGTGGCACGCGTAGACGGAGGCCGCACCCAGGACGAGGGTGAGCAGGATCATGAGGATCCTGTCGAGCCACGGCCGCCCGTCACCATGCCGGACCAGCATGGTGACGATGACGACGAGTCCGGTCCAGGCGAACACGAACTTCGTCTGGCGGACGGTGCACAGTGCCGACGCCGCCCCCGGAAGAAACACGAGGAGTCCGAGAAGCCACACCGGGGACTGCGACAGGGCCCCCAGAATCATCACCAGCAGGGTGACTGAGGCGACGACGATCACGACCTCGGCCTCGCTCGGCGGTGCGATGGCCTCGACGGGGCGCGCCGGCCTCTTCGAATGGTTACGGAGCATGGGACCTCCGGGGCAGATGGTGCATTTTCTCTTTACCGTAGGCAGGCCCCGACCGCGGGGCGGCCACGCCCCGCCGGACGACCGCGCCCCTCCTGGCGGCAGCCATTCCGGGCCGGCACATGGCGCGCCGGGCGGCGGGGATAGGGTTCCCCTGATGGGGGGAGTTGGATGCTGCAGGCACTGGGACTGGGTCCGGCCGAAGAGGCTGTCTACACCGCTCTGCTGCCCCGGCCGTCCGCCTCGGCCCAGGACCTCGTCCGGCAGACCGGACTGGATCTGGCCGAAGTCGCCCGCGTCCTGCGCGACCTGGCGGTACGCGGCCTGGTCGCGGCGGTGTCCGAGGCGGGCGGGGAGACGCCCGCCCCGGTCGGCCGGGGAGCCGACGGCGGACCCGCCGCCCGGTACCGGCTCACGCCACCGTCCGTGGCCCTCGCCCCGCTGCTCGTCGAGCAGCGCAACGCACTGCAGCGGGCCGAGACCGCGTTCTCGGTACTGACCGAGCAGTACCGGAGCACCGCCGCACACCCTGCGGGCAGTGTGGTGGAGGTGGTCGTCGGCGTGGAGCAGGTCGCCCACCGGTTCCACCAACTGCAGCGCGGCGCGCAGCGGGAGCTGCTCGTGTTCCTTGTGGGCGAGCCGATCGCCGTGCCGCGCGAGGACACCGACATGGCGGAGAGTTCCGCGCTGGACCGCGGGGTCGAATTCCGGGTCGTGGCCACGAAGGACTACCTCGACGGACACGAGGTGGCACCGGACATGCGGGCGGCCATCACAGCAGGGCTGGAACTCCGCCTGGTCGAGGCCTTGCCGCTGAAGATGGTCGTGTCGGACCGGGAGCGCGCCATGGTGCCGCTGGAGGTGACCGGTCCTTGTGGCGAGCCGAGCGCCATCGTGGTGCACCGCAGCGGCCTGCTCACCGCCTTGGTGCACCTGTTCGAGAAGGAATGGGACCGGGCCCGGCCGCTGTACCCCACCGCCTCGGGTGTACGGGTGCAGGCGGCGGCGGAGCAATGGCCGACCGAGGGTGAACTCGAAGTCCTGGCCCTGCTGTTGGCTGGAATCTCCGACCGGCGTGCGGCTTCGCAGCTCGGTGTCTCCATCCGGACCGTGGAACGGCGGACGCGCCGCCTGATGGACCTCGCGGGAGCGGATTCCCGGCTGCAGCTCGGCTGGCACGCCGCCCGCGCGGGCTGGCTGTGACCGGCACTCCGTCGTGACCGTCTGACGGAAACCCGACATGCGGGAAACCCGTCATGCGCAGGCATCCCTACGCCATCTGCATGTCTGCCAGGCTGCAGCCGCACCACGGCATTTCATTGCGTCAAGTAGGGAGATTCATGCGTCCCATCACGCGTATAGCCATGGGCGCGGCGTCCGCCGCGGCCCTGGCCTTCACGGCAGTCACGCCGTCCGGGGCGGCTGATGCGCCGCATGACGCCGCCTCGGGGCCGGGGAAGAGACCCGTCGTCGGCAGCGAGGCTGCGCAGGGCCTCGGCAAGCAGACGGCGGTCACGCTCGTCACCGGCGACAAGGTCCTTGTGACCACGGACAGAACGGGCCGCCGCTCCGCGGCGGTGCTGCCCCGCAAGGACGGCACGCAGCCGATGTTCCGGACCTACCAGTCGGGCAAGGACCTGTACGTCTACCCCGAGGGCGCCTCCCAGGCGGTCGCCGAGGGCAGGGTCGACGAGCAGTTGTTCAACGTCACCGGGCTCATCCGCCAGGGATATGACGACGGGCACACCGACACGCTCCCGCTGATCGCCACTTACGGGAACAGCGTGAACGTCGCCAAGAGCACACCGGAGGCGCCTCGCGGCTCCGAACGGAGTCTGTCGCTTCCCGCAGTGGGCGGCGTCGCGCTCACGGCGGACAAGGACACCGCCGCCACGTTCTGGCGGGACGTCACGGACTCCCGCTCGCGTTCCGCCTCCGCGCTGAAGAAGCTGTGGCTGGACGGCAAGGTCGAGGCCACGCTGGACCGGTCCACCAAGCAGGTCCACGCGCCGGAGGCCTGGGCGGCCGGCTACGACGGCAAGAACACCAAGGTCGCCGTGCTGGACACGGGCGTGGACGCCGAGCACCCGGACCTCGTCGACCGGGTCGCTGTCTCCAAGAACTTCACGGACTCCACGACCAGCGCAGACCGGGTGGGCCACGGCACCCACACCGCCTCCACGGTCGGCGGGTCCGGAGCCGCCAGCGAAGGCCGCAAGAAGGGCGTGGCCCCGGGCGCCTCCCTGCTCATCGGCAAGGTCCTCAACGACGGTGGGTACGGCCAGGACTCCTGGGTCATCGCAGGCATGCAGTGGGCCGTCGACCAGCGGGCCGACGTCGTCTCCATGAGTCTGGGCAGCCCCGCGGCCGGGGACTGCACCGATCCGGTGGCCCAGGCGGCGAAGCAGCTCGCGCAGAGCACCCGCACCCTGTTCGTCGTCGCCGCGGGCAATGCCGGCTCCGGCACCGAGACCGTCACTTCGCCCGGGTGCGTGCCCGACGTGCTGACCGTCGGCGCCGTGGACCGGGACGACAGCACCGCCTGGTTCTCCAGCCGCGGCCCCGCAGCCGTCACGCACACGCTCAAGCCCGAGATCGCCGCCCCCGGCGTCGACATCTCGGCGGCCAACGCGGGCGGCCGCGGCGTCTACGCGTACCAGTCGATGTCCGGCACCTCGATGGCGACCCCGCACGTCGCGGGCGCCGCGGCCATCCTCCGCCAGGCCCACCCGGGCTGGACCGCACAGCAGATCAAGGCCGCGCTCGTCTCCTCGGCCCGCACCGGCGGGAAGGTGGCCGGCGCCGACCAGACCGGCGGCGGCGTGCTCGACGTGTTCACCGCGGTGAACCAGAAGGTGCTCTCCGCACCCGCCGTCCAGGCCGGCAGCTACAACTGGCCGCAGGACGCATCGGACCGCACCACGGTGCAGGTGCCCTTCACCAACATCAGCGACAGCGACCTCACCCTGAACCTGAAGGTCAGCGGCGTGCACGGCAACGACGGCAGCACGGTCCGCTCCGGCATCATCAAGCCGGAGCAGCGCAAGGTGACGGTCCCCGCCGGGGCCACCGCCCGGGTGCCGGTGCGGATCGACCCCACCGCCCCTATCGAGGACTCCCAGTACGGCGCGGTCACCGGCCGGATCCTGGCCACCGGCGGCGACGTGCGCGTCTCCGTGCCGGTCACGCTCTACGTCCAGCCGGAGACGGTCACGCTCCGGGTCAAGATGGTGGACCGCAACGGCAAGCCCGCGACCGGCCCCTCCTCCGTGGACCTCGTCAGCCTGGATACCGACAAGGGGCAGCGCCGCAGCAACTCCGGAGCGGCCGAGCAGACCTACAGCGTCCGCCCCGGCAACTACTCCCTCAGCGGCTTCGTGGCTACGTACGACGTCGATAACGCGCCCGAATCGATCAGCTACCTCGCACAGCCCCAGCTCCGGATCACCCGGGACACCACCCTCGTCCTCGACGCCCGCCGGGCCCACCGGCTGAGCCTGCACACCGACCGGCCCGCGAAGGTCAACACCACCACGCTCAGCTACGCCCGCACCTGGGACGACACCTGGCAGATCTCCGGCTCGCTCACAGCCGGCGAAACCGTCCAGAAGTTCTACGCGGACATCGACGGACGTGCCAATAGCGGCACCTTCGAGTTCCGGCCCACCTGGCGGGCGACCGGCTCCCAGGACGGCTCGCCCTACGTCTACAACCTGACGTTCCCGACCCAGGGGCCGCTGCACAGCGACCAGGTCCACCGGCCCAAGGACTCCCGACTGGCCCGGGTCACCGAGACCTGGAACGCCATGGGCGAGGAAGGGGACTACCTCGACACCCTGTTCGTACGTCGCTCCGAAGGCGGCAGCGAGTACATCCCCGTGAGTTCGTTCCGCGCGGTGCACGTCCCCACGACCCGCACCGCCTACTACACGACCGGCGACGACGTCTGGTACCACGGCGCGATGACCAGCTTCCCGTTCGCCGCGTTCATGGGCGACCAGGAGCGCACCTACCGCACCGGGCAGCGGAGCGCCGAGGAGTGGTACCGCGGCCCGCTGCGGCCCGCGGCGATGCGTGACGCCGACGGCAAGCCCTCGCTGGCCGCCGAGCGGCAGGGCAACCTGATCGGTATCCAGACCGCTCTCTGGCTCGACGGATCCGGCGACCACTGGTCCTCCGGCGGATCGTTCGGAGACCTCGGTAACCTCGCGTTGAAGCGCAACGGTGAACAGATCGCCACCAGCGCCTGGCCCTACGACGCGTTCAAGGTGCCGGACGAGGACTCCACCTACGAACTCACCCAGAACCTGGAGAAGGTCCCCACCTCCGACCCGAACTGGCGGCGCTCCACCGCCGTCACCACATCCTGGACCTTCCGCTCCCACCGGGAACCGGACGTCTACTCGCGCGGTCTGCCGCTCCTCTTCCCGGCGTACGACGTTCCGGTCGACGTCATGAACACTCTTCCCGCGACGAAGGGGCTGAAGGTCGGCCTGTCGGTCGAGGGGCATGCCGGATACACCCCGGGCGCGATCACGGCGGCCACACTGTCCTACTCCTACGACGGTGGCACCACCTGGACCCAGGCGCCGACCGAACAGCATGACGGCCACTGGACGGCCCTCCTCGACCACACCGGAGCCTCCGGCAAACAGGTCATGATGAAGGCTGCCGTCACCGACGCCAACGGCAACGCGGTCACCCAGACGATCACCCGCGCCTACGACGTCCGGTAATCACCTGGTCCGGGCCGCGTGGGTCAGTACGTCGACCACGCGGCCCTTTTGGGCGAAGCCCGTTCACCGGCCGCCGTCCGTCCCAGTCCGCAGGGTGGGGTACAGGACACCCCACGGACCGCAATGGGGCAGAGCATCACGAGCGGAGCGAACGGAACGAACGTCGAGGCGCTCAGGTGTTCGTGGGAGATGAGGGGGCTCGTGGTGCGCGGCGGCGTCGGGGCAGCCCGGTTGGCCGGGGGCTGGGGCGGTGGAGGGCCGGGGTGGGGGAGAGGCTGGAAGGGGAGGGTGCCGCGGAAGCCGGTCGCGCATGCGAGCTGGTGCCCGGCCAGGCGGCGGGCATCGTCGAGGGACGGGGCATCGGGGTCGGTGAGGAGCCGGTTCGTCAGGCCGTCGAGGAGTGCCATGGCGATGGTGGCCACGTCGTGGGGGTGCGCAGTCGTCGCTTGAGGCTCGTGCTGATCAATCGTCAGTACAGCACCGGAGCAGGAGAGTTGGCGGCGGCTCTGCCGTGGTGCGGCCGAGTCGGTGCGGCTGTGGTAGGGCAGCACCGGTGAGATGGGTAAGGCCGTTCTGGAGGAACACATCGAGACAGCGGACGCGGTCGAGGCTGGCGACTCAAGTCCGGACGCCGAACTCGGGCACGAGCATCTTGCCCACAGCCGTGGCATCCGGGCAGTCGGGCGGGACAGTCCGAGACGGACTCCTGAGTGAGAGGCGTACGCGGGACGTCGGCACCGCGCACGCGCTTGCTCAGCCGGTCGGCGGGGCGGCTACCGCAGGACGAAGCCGGTGCCGAGGTCGTCCGCGGGATTGAGCTCGAAGCGGTGCTCGCCGGTCCGGTAAGCCTTCCCCGTGACCTCCGTAACGACGGCGGGGTAGCCGTCGACGGCCGACTCCGCGACGATCCGCGCGTGGAAGCGGGTGCCGACGATCGAGTCGTGGACGAGGATCTGGCCTGGCTTGAGGTGGCCGGTCGCTGCGAGTACGGCGACGCGGGAGCAGGTGCCGGAGCCGCACGGGGAACGGTCGACCTGGCCGTCGGCGAAGACGGTGACGTTGCGCTGGTGCGGGTTGCCGTTCGCGTCGATGCCGAGGTCGTCGTACAGGATGGTCCCGTAGATGCCGCTGAGGCGGTCGTCGGCAGGGTGACGGGCGTACTCGCTGTCGTTCAGCGCCCATTTGACCTCGCGTCCGATCGCGATGAGGCCGGAGTAGTGCTCGGGAGTGACGGCCAGTCCTACGCTGGACGCGTCCAGATGCGCGTAGATGGCGCCGCCGTAGGCGACATCGACGACGACGCCCCCGCCGGACGTGGCAACGCTGACGCGTTCGGCGAGCCGGTAGCAGGGGACGTTGACGAAGTCGACTCCGGTGATCTGCTCGCCGGTGGTGTGCACGCGCAGGGTGACCCGGCCTGAGGGGACGTCGATGACGACCGTGGTGGTGCCGGAGGGGTCGCGGGCGACGCGGCCGGTCTGCACGGCCCAGACGGCGAGCGCGATGGAACCGTGGCCGCAGGCTGTTGAGAAGCCGTCCTTGTGCCAGAACAGCACGCCGAAGTGAGCACCCTCGTCGTCGGGTGGGGTGATGAACCCGCCGTACATGTCGGCGTGTCCGCGGGGTTCGAAGCACAGCAGCTTGCGCAGGTCGTCCACGTCGGGGTTGCCGATGGCGAACATACGGCGTTCGGCGACGGTGGCTCCTTCGATGGCGACCGGCGGTTCGGGGACGATGCGGAACGGTTCGCCGCCGGTGTGATAGTCGGTGGTGAGTACCTGGTGGATGGTCATGAGGTCCTCCACAGAGCTGGTGAGGGCAGGGTGTGAGGCGGTCAGAACCGACCGGCGTCGACGAACTCGGCCAGTTCGGGATCGCGTGAGGTCGAGAGCCGAGGCGAGTACGGCGGAGCAGACCTCCGGTGAACCTGATGCCGGTGACAATGCTGTCAGCCGGCGAACCGGGCCATCCATGTCTCGACCCAGTTCTCGTGACCGTCCTCGGTGACGACCAGGCCGTCCTCGATCCGGACGCCGATGCCGCGCCGCTCTCGGGCGCGGTGAGGTCGTCCGGATGGGCCGGCGCCGTTCCTTCGCCGAGCCGGAGCTCGTGCTCGGTCTGCCCTGCCGGGGCGTCCGTGCCCCGGCCGGCGACCTGGCTGCCGTCTCCGGTGCGCCGACCGGGATCGTCCACGGTCTCGACCCGTCGGTGAATCCGCGCACCGCGGAGTCCACGGCCTTGTGGAGTTCGGTGTTTTCCCAGCCACCTCGGACGAGGCGGAGATCGCTGAGCGCCTCTTCGAGTTCGACGTCACGTTCCTCCTCGGTGGTGACGGCGGCCTCCCGGCGCGGCTCGGGCCACCTCGCTGCCGCCGTTCGGCGGCTCCCGGACGGTATCCCGGACCGTGTCCGAACGGTGCCCAGGAGTGCCACTGGCACGGATCAGCCACGGTCGGCGGGCTGCTTCATCCCTCGATGGCCGCGGTCACGAGCCCCGTCCGCAGTGCGGCGAGCCGCGCCGCGCGGACGCGGCTGCGGATGCCGCCGAGGAGCCGGCGTCGCGGGCCTTGATCGCTTCGTGTGCCTGGGCAGGGGTGCCGGCGATGCTCAGCCGGCGAACCCAGCCGGTGGGCGTGGTCTGTGCGAACTGCTGGGCGTCGGCGCAGGCGGCGTGGTGTCGCAACTGCGTGGCACGAACTCCTCCTCCATGTGGTCTCGGCGAGGGCGGACAGGGTCACACCACGCTGCGTGCGGATCTCACGGAGCCGTGCGTCGTCCTGGACGACGCACGGCGGCGATGGGGGATTGCTCGTCCGTGAGTCCCTTTCAATCAGAGACGTCCCGGAAATGGCAACAGAAGTTGCTCGTGGTGCGGTGCTGGAGCACTTTGGGGACCGGAGGTGATCGTGGTGATCAAGACGACGGTGAATACACGCGACGGCGGCGCGGCTCTGCGTGGCGACGAGGTTCACGATGTGGCGGTGATCGGTGCCGGAGCAGCAGGTCTGAATGCCGCGCTTCTGCTGGGGCGTGCCCGTCGCAGGGTGGTGGTGATCGATGCGGGCGAGCCCCGCAATGCCCCCGCCGCGCACATGCACGGCTTCCTGTCCCGTGACGGCTTGCCCCCGGCAACCCTGCTCGACCTGGGGCGGGCGGAGATCGACCGCTACGGAGTCGATATCGTCCGGGGCCGGGTGGAGCACGTTGAGCCCGGCTACGAGGTGCGCCTGGAGGGCGGCCCGGTGCTCAGGACCCGCCGTCTCCTGGTCGCCACCGGGCTGCGCGATGAACTGCCCGACCTTCCCGGCGTCCGGGAACGTTGGGGCAAGGATCTGCTGCACTGCCCGTATTGCCACGCCTACGAGGTCCGTGACCAGCCCCTTGCCGTTCTCGGGACGCACCCGGGGGCCGTGCACCAGGCGCTGCTTCTGCGTCAGTGGAGCGAGGACGTCGTCCTCCTCACGCACACGCTCGAACTCTCCCCGCAGGAGCGGGAACAGCTGGATGCGTTCGGTGTGAACATCGTGGAAGGCAGGGCCGTGCGGCTCGTCGTCGATGACGACCGCCTGCGCGGCGTCGAGCTCACCGACGGCCGGGTGATCCCGCGGACAGCTGCCTTCCTCTTCCCTCGACCGGCCCCGCGCGACGACCTCTTGACTCTGCTCGGCTGCGCCGAGGACGACCAGGGCTGGGTCGTGACGGACCGGACCGGCCGTACCAGCGTGCCGGGAGTGTGGGCCGCCGGGAACGTCGTCGACCCACGCGCCCAGGTCATCGCCGCAGCAGGCATGGGCTCCACCGCTGCGTTCGCCATCAACGCCGACCTGCTCCACGAGGACGTGGAGCTCGCCGTCGCACGACACCGCGCACACCGCGCCACGGCTGCCCTGACATGACCGCTCGGCAGGCCACGGGCGATGTAGTCGTGGCAGCCCGTATTACTCCGCGAGGGACCAGGGCGACCGGGCGGCCGAGCAGGCCCGGTCCAGGTGCCGTGCGTTGATCTCCGCGACCGAACCGTCCCTCGGCGTCGCGGTACTCGTTCACGAACACATCGACAAGGAGAGTTTCACCATGGCAGCAAAGCGCAGTGGTCCGGTGGACAGTGTCACCGAGCAGACGTTTCCCGTCCGCGTACTGCAAGCAAAGCGACCCGTCCTGATCCAGTTCTGGGCCCCTTGGTGCGGGCCGTGCATCAAGATCACTCCCATCGTTGAGGAGGTGGCCGCCGAGCGTGCGGGTGTCCTGGACGTCGTCAAGATCAACGTCGATGAGGAGCCCGGACTGGCGGACCAGCACGGAGTGTCCTCGATCCCCGCTTTCGTGGTCTACGCCGACGGCGTCCCCGCGAAGGCATGGACGGGCGCCGTCCCCAAACCCTTCCTGGAACGAAGCCTCGGCCCCTTCCTTCGCTGAGCTCCGGCGGGCATCACGCATGCCGGCGCGGCGGGGGCTGGGCAGAGTGCGTGGTGCCTGCGGTCCGCACTTCTGAAATCGAGGAATCACGGACTCGTATCACGATCAGGACGTCGCATGGGGCGCCCTGGGACGCATCTGGAACCGCGAGGCCGAACCGAGCGCACCCACCCTCAATCGGACCATGGACTGGTTGCGGGATCTGTTGCGGATCAGCGTCGGCGAACACACATGATTCCACCGGGTACTGGACATCGGCCTGGCGCATCCAGGCCTGCTGCCGCTCCCAAGCCCACACTCGAAACCCTCACCCCCTACCTGGGCCAGTCCCTGCCCGGCAGGCCATGACGTAGGCGTTGTCGTCGGCAACCGACGACAACGCCGCAGACGGGTGTGCCAGACCTCGCTCACCTGGGCTGACAGTCGGCCGCCGGTTTGCTGCGCCTTGCTCCCGCTGCTCGGACAAACCATCCTTCTCCGGATCGGAGCACCTCATGCATCACCACGCTCACCGCCACACCCATGAGCACGTCCACGACATCGACTGGGGCGCCCTCTGCTCCCATCTGGAACGCGAGGCCGAACTGCATACGCCCGCGCTCACCCAGGCCACAACCTGGCTGCGCGATCTGCTGGGTGGCGTCAGCGTGGGGCGTGTACTCGATGTCGGCAGTGGGCCGGGCGTGGTCGCCGGCCTGCTCGCCGACGCCTTCCCGGGCGCAGAGGTGGTCGCCGTCGACCAGTCGCCTGCCTTGCTGGAGCGGGCCCGTACACGTTCGTCCGGCCGAATCGCCACCCAACAGGCCGACCTCCCTGACGAGTTCGGCAGGCTCGGCACGGCCGATCTGATCTGGTCCGCCAACGCCATCCACCACCTCGGCGACCAGCAGGCAGCGTTGACCGCCCTCGCCGCCTCCCTGCGCCCCGGCGGGCTGCTCGCCGTGGCCGAACGCGGCCTGCCCGTGCGCTTCCTTCCCCGTGACATCGGCCTGGGCCGCCCAGGACTCCAGGCCCGCCTGGACGCCGGCAACGAGGACGGCTTCACCGCCATGCGCACCGAACTCCCGGGCGTGGATGAGGTTGAGGACTGGCCCGCCATGCTGGCTCGGGCCGGTCTCGTTCCCACCGGCACGCGCACCTTTCTCACCGACTCGCCGGCGCCGCTCGGACTCCCGGCTCGCGAGTACCTGCACACCCGTCTCGCCCGGCAGCGCGACCAGTTCGGCGAGCACCTGAACGACGAGGACCGCGCGACCGTGGAGGCCCTCCTGCACGCCGACGCCCCTACCAGCATCCTCTGGCGCCCCGACGCCTTCTACCTCACCGCCACCACCGTCCACACCGCCCGCGCCTGCACTGCCTAGAAGATCACGGAAAACGTTTCAGGGTTTGGCCTCGTCCGCTCCGGCGCGAGGCCAAACTGCTCTGTGCCCAGAGGAAATGGGACGAGGGGCCGGTCGGGGGCGGTGTCCGGGTGACCTGCCGGGAACTGATCTCCGCCGTCCCGCACGAGCGCTACGCCCCGACCCCCTACCGGCTGCATCCGGTCGGCGTCAGCCAGTACCTTGACCGACGGCCATCGGCCTTGGCAACAGGCAGCTCACTTCTGCACCTGCTCGGTCGCACCCTCGGCAGCGTCGCGCTGTACGCCCCCTCGGGGCTCTTCTCAGGCGACATCGTCTACGACGACCTGCTGCTCGACGACATCCACGGGGGCGATCAGAAAGACTACGTCGCCACCATCGCCCGGCTGCGCGACCTACCCGTCACCGTCGTCCGCCCCGGGCACGGGTCCTCCTTCGACAGAACCCGGCCATGCGAGATCGCCGACGCCTGCACTACCGCCCGTCCCTGAAACCGCCGACCACTCACCCCGCCTCGGCACCGAAGGACCTTTGCCGGGGCGCTTGGCACAGGCAGCCAGTGGTGGTGCTCCTGGGCAGCGGTACTGGGGAGTCTTCGACTGCCCCCGTACCGAAGGACGTCCGCGTGCGTCACTGGAGCACCTTGCGGTGCCTCCCGAAGGGTGTCCTTGGCAAGGGATGTCTCCGGTCAGGCCGGCGGCTCCGCCCGGGAGTGGGGTTTGGCCCGGACGTGCATGCGTTCTCCCTGGGGGCCGAACAGGTTGAGGATCTCCACCGGGGATTCGCCCGCGGGGCCGAACCAGTGCGGCAGGCGGGTGTCGAACTCGGCTGCCTCGCCCGGTTCCATGATCAGGTCGTGGTCGGCCAGGATGAGCCGCAGGCGTCCGGACAGTACATACAGCCACTCGTACCCCTCGTGCGTGACGGGGTCAGGCCGGTTGTGTTCCGCGGGGATGATCGACTTCCAGGCTTGCAGGCGCCCCGGCTGAGTCGACAGCGGAATCACCGTACGACCGCGGTGGACGCGGGGCTTGCAGCGGATCCGCGGGTCGCCGACTTCCGGCGCCGCGACGAGTTCATCCAGGGGTACCTGGTGGGCCTGTGCGATGGGCAGCAGCAACTCCAGGCTCGGGCGGCGCTGCCCCGACTCCAGCCTTGACAGTGTGCTCTTGGAGATGCCGGTGGCCTCGGCCAGCGCCGACAGGGTCACGCCGCGCTGGGTGCGGATGCGCCTGAGGCGGGTGCCGACCTGGGCCAGCGTGGCGGCGATCGGTGATTGCTCGTCCATACTCCCCATTCCACCCCCCGCGTCCCAGAAATAGCAACAGATGTTGTCGTCCGATGGCCTGGCGCGCACGATCGCGACAGGAGGTTGTTCCCATGATCAATACGACGAACGACAAGAACAGCAGGGTGTGGCACGGCGGCGTCGACGAGGTCCACGACGTGGTGGTGGTCGGCGCCGGAGCGGCCGGACTCAACGCCGCCCTGCTCCTGGGCCGCGCTCGCCGCAAGGTGGTGGTGATCGATGCCGGCGAGCCGCGCAACGCGCCGGCCTCGCACATGCACGGCTTCCTGTCCCGCGACGGCCTGCCTCCCGCGACCCTGCTCGACCTCGGACGGGCCGAGATCGCCCGCTACGGCATCCCGGTCCTCCGGGGCCGGGTGGAACAGATCGACCACGGCTACTACGTCCGCATGGCGGGCGGGGTGGTGCTCAAGGCTCGCCGCGTCCTGATCGCGACCGGGCTGCGTGACGAGTTGCCCGACATTCCCGGCGTCCGCGAACGGTGGGGGAGGGACCTGCTGCACTGCCCGTACTGCCACGCCTACGAAGTCCGCGACCAGCCCCTCGCGGTCCTCGGCACGCACCCGGGAGCGGTCCACCAGGCTCTGCTCCTGCGCCAGTGGAGCGACGACATCGTCTTCCTCCCGCACACCCTGGACCTGACCGCGCAGGACCGGGAACAACTGGAGGCACGCGGTCTTCACCTGATCGACGGAGAGATCAAGCACCTCGTCGTCGACGACGATCGGCTGCGCGGAATCGAACTCGCCGACGGCCGCGTCGTGCCCCGCACTGCCGCCTTTCTCTTCCCGCGTTTCGTCCCGCACGACGAACTGCTGACCCGGCTGGGATGCGACAAGGACGGCGTCGGCTGGGTCGTCACCGACCGCACCGGCCGTACGAGCGTCACGGGCGTCTGGGCCGCCGGCAACGTCATCGACCCACGCGCGCAGGTCGTGGCCGCAGCCGGCATGGGATCCACCGCCGCCTTCGCCATCAACACCGACCTCCTGGACGAGGACGTCGACCGCGCCGTCGAACAGCACCGCCACGCAGCTGCCGCCGTCCGGTAGCCCACAGCACGGCAACGCCAGACCTCACACCCCTACCCGTACGAGACAGGAAGCTCGCGCATGACCGCACATGCCCCACGTCCGGTGGACAGTGTCACCGAGCAGACGTTCACCGCACGCGTCCTCCAAGCGGAGCGACCCGTCCTGGAGACGAAGAGGACGGCGGGATTGCGGGCCGGGCTCATGGATGCCTTGCGTGAGGCCGTGCGCACGGGGAGGGTGCCCCCCGGCACCCGGCTGCCGTCCTCCCGGAGCCTCGCTGCCGATCTCGGCATCGCCCGGAACACCGTCGCCGACGCGTATGCGGAGCTGGTGGCCGAGGGCTGGCTCACCGCCCGGCAGGGATCGGGCACCCGGGTGGCGCAGCGGGCCGAGCCACCGCGGGCCGAGTCGCCCCGGGCCGAGTCGCCCCGGGCGACGGGCGGGGCGGCGGGCCGGGCGCCGCTCCCTACGGTGCGCCCGCGACCCGCGCATGACCTGATGCCCGGCTCGCCGGACCTCTCCACCTTCCCGCGCGCCGAGTGGCTCAAGGCGTCCCGGCGCGCCCTGACCGCCGCCCCCAACGACGCCTTCGGCTACGGGGATCCGCGCGGGCGCGTGGAACTGCGCACCGAGCTCGCCGGCTATCTGGCCCGCGCCCGCGGCGTGTACGCGGACCCGGAACGGATCGTGATATCCGCGGGCTTCGTGCACGCGCTGAAACTGATGGGGGCGGTGTTGCTCAAGCGGCGGGTGCGCGAGGTGGCCGTCGAGTCGTACGGACTGGACGTGCACTGGCGGCTGCTCACGGAAGCGGGTCTGCGCATCCCGCACCTCCCGATGGACGAATCCGGGGCCAGGACCGATGACTTGGGCGGGATGCCTGGGACCGGGGCCGTGCTGCTGACACCGGCCCACCAGTTCCCGACGGGTGTACCGCTCCACCCCGACCGGCGGGCCGCGGCGGTCGACTGGGCGCGTCGCACGGGCGGGCTGATCCTGGAGGACGACTACGACGGCGACTTCCGTTACGACAGGCAACCGGTCGGCGCCCTGCAAGGGCTCGACCCGGAACACGTCGTACACCTGGGCACGACGAGCAAGTCCCTGGCACCCGGGCTGCGGCTGGGGTGGATGGTACTGCCGGAGAACCTGGTGACGGAGGTGGTCGAGACGAAGGGCATCAGCGACTGCTCGGCGAGTGCACTGGAGCAGCTGACGCTTGCGGAGTTCATAAAGTCGGGTGCGTACGACCGCCATGTGCGCTCGATGCGGCTGCGCTACCGGCGCCGACGCGACCAACTTGTCGCGGACCTCGCGGAACGGGCCCCCAAGGTCCGGGTCATCGGCATAGCCGCCGGCCTGCACGCCGTGCTCGAACTCCCTGAGGGAGGCGAAGCGTCGGCGCTGCGCGCGGCGGCGTGGCAGGGACTGGCGCTGGAGGGGTTCTCGCGATTCCGTCACCCGGACGCGGCACCGGGCCGTGACGCCCTGGTCATCGGCTACGGGACGCCGACCGACAGCGCCTGGGCGGGCGCGCTGGACGCACTCTGCCGGGCGCTCCCGCAATCGTCTTTTTCGTCGTCAAGCCCGACCGCGCCCGGCTCGCCGACCTGCCCCAGCGACTCAGGGACGGACGACTCAAACCGGTCGTCGGCGAGATGAGGCCGCTGTCCGAAGCACCCGCCGCGTTCACCTCCGGCCGGCCCCCGGCAAGACCATCATCCGGGTCACGGACGGCGGATAGCCGGCCGCAGGGCGCACGGACTCCCTGCTCTCCCGGTCTCCCGGCCGGCGGGAACCCGCCCCCAGAGCCGCCGAACCGGGTGGGCCCCGGACCGTGGCAGCTTCAGGGATGGGAGGTGCGCAGGCCTGGCCAGCGTGTCAGTTTCGCGGGATTCCACTGGATCCACACGCGTGTGATCCGGTCGCCGTCCACCAGCAGGTTGACCATCCCTGTGACCGCTCCGTCCCGCACCAAGGCGATTCCGGGACCGTACTCGGTCAGCCGGGGGACGGGGCGTACGTCGGGCTGCTTGGCCAGCACACCCAGCAGGAAGCGCGCCACCTTCGAGGCGCCGGTGATGGGGTTGAGCGCGGCCCGCACCACGCCACCGCCGTCGGAGCGCAGCGTCACGGTGGGATCGAGCGACGCCACCAGTGCTTCAAGGTTTCCCATTCGGCACGCCGCCGTGAAAGCGGTGACGACCCGCGTGTGGGCGGCCTGGTCGACGGGGCGCCTGCGCTGTGCGCGTACCCGCCTACGAGCCGAGCTCGCCAGTTGCCGGGTCGCATCGGTGGAGCGTCCCACGACCTCGGCGATCTCGGCGTACGGCATCGCGAAGACGTCGTGGAGGACGAGCGCCACCCGTTCGGCGGGGGTCATCGATTCCAGGACGACCAGCAGCGCCGTACTGACCGACTCGTCCACCACCACCCGATCGAGCGGGTCCCCGGGGGCGTGCTGTCCCAGAGTCGAGCCCGCGATGCCGGGGAAGGTTCCCTCCGGCACGGGTTCGGGCAGCCAGGGGCCGACGTACTGCTCACGGCGCACGCGCGCACTGCCCAGGACATCGAGGCAGACACGACTGGTTACGCGGGTCAGCCACCCCGCGGGGTTGGTGACGGCGGCCCGCTCCACGTCACTGAGGCGATACCAGCGCAGATACGACTCCTGCACCGCATCCTCGGCCTCGCCGACCGTGCCGAGCATGCGGTAGGCCAGCCCCACGAGACGGCGCCGCTCGGTGTGCGCCTCGTCACCGCGCGGACCGGTCGGCTCTGTTCCCATTCACGCCTCCAATTGAGCACGGCCCGCCGATTCTCCGAGAAAAGGATTCCGGGCGCCCACGCGATCCCGACACCTCACATTCTGCCCGGCTGTCTCGTCAGACCTGGTGGCGGTCCCACCGGCCGGATGACGACCGGGCCCACCGCCGCTTGAACGAACGCACCTCAGCAAAGGAAGACCATGAGCACTGTGAACCTCGGCAAGCAGCACCCTGCCACCTACAAGAACCTGGGGGCGCTCGACGCTCAGGCCGACACCGCCGCGCGGGAGGCGGGGCTCGATCCACTGCTTGCCGAGCTGGTGAGAGTCCGGGTCTCGCAGCTCAACGGCTGCGCCTTCTGCTTGCGCATGCACACCCGCGACGCCCTCGCCAAGGGCGAGAGCACCGACCGCCTCGCTGTCCTGGCTGCCTGGTGGGAGTCGCAGTACTTCACCGCCCAGGAACGCGCGGCCCTCGCGCTGGCCGAGCAGGTCACCGAACTGACCGTCCCGGAGCGGCGCACTTGGGACGACGGTTCCCTCACCGACGAGCAGGTCTCCGCAGTCAGCTGGCTCGCAATCGTCATGAACGCCTGGAATCGGGTCGCCATCAGCAGCCACTATCCGGTCACCCCCTGAAGCCGGTGCGATGCCGCGGGCAACGCCCCGCTCGTCCCAGAAGGCTCCTGATCGGCCGTGATCGATCCCGGCGAAGTCCGAGGCTGACACGCTGCGGCCTGGGCCTGCGGCGGTAGGTCCCTGGCTCGGAGTGAGGAGCGTCCGAGGCGACAGACGGCGGCTTCGGACGCCCTTCCCGTATATGGCCTGCGGATACTGAGGTTCTCGCATCGTCGTCGGGTGGTGGCTATTGGTGATCCCTGCGGTATGCCGGAGAGATGCGGTATGCGGAGGGTGGGGGCCTGACTGCTGAGCGGCGGGCGTTTCGTGAACAGGTGCGGTTGGAGGCCGGCAGGCGGTTCGCGGCGGGTGAGAAGACCGCAGTGATCGCGAAAGAGCTGCGGGTGAGCGAGCGTTCGGTGGAACGCCGGCACCGGGCTCGGCGGGAGGGTGGTCCGCAGGCCCTGCGTTCCGCTGGGCCGGGGTCGGGCCGGACGGTGACCCCTGGGACCTCGACGCCTTCTTTGCCTCGGGCCTTGCCGACGTCCTGGACGGCATCGCCGCCGACATCGCAGGGCGTCACACCGGGGCATGAGCTGTCGCGGCGGGCCGTCGACTGTGGTTGGGCCCGGCACGTAGGCCGAGTGGCCGGCTGCCGCGCTCGCGAGTGCTGTCGTGCGCCAGCCGCGTACGGGTCCGCGCACACCGCGCCCGGTGGGCAGCGGCCCAAGGCGCGGAGTCCTCAGGAACGGTCACTGACCCCACAACTCAAGGCGCCTGTGGACAACATCCGCCGGACAGGCCCCACACGTGCCGCAGCTGAGAAGGCGATGAGGCTGTTCACCGCATGGGAGGCCATCAGGTACGACGTGCTCGGCTGAACCTGCCGTGCAACAGGATCCTCGGAGGCGCGTCCAGACCTAACGGGGGCCTGCTTGGCCAACTGCGTCCGGCCCCGAAAATTGCCGGGCCGGGCCGGGCCGCTGGGGGATCCGGCTACCTGCCGCCTGAACCGCCGTCGGCGAGCACCTCCATCCGACACGGACAGCGCGCCGTTTGGCCGATTCCACAAGGCTTCGAAGGAACTTCTGAAATCGCGTCCAACGAAGACGCTTACCCACCGGTCCAGACTTTCCCCGTGGCAGCGACTGCACCTGCCGCGCCCCACGGCCGGTGCTGTTTCCGGACATCAGCGCCGCATACACGGCAACACACAGCTGCAAGGCCATCCGACCCGATCCGTACTCGCTGAACAGGGTGATCTCGCGATGAACTCCATGTCCCATCCACCGGCACCATCGCCCCTCAAGGCCGTCGAGAGCGCCGAGCGTGCATTGCGCGAAGCGCCGTTTGCCGCCGGGCTGTCGATGGCCGTGACCAACCGCACCGGCGTCATGTCGTCGAGCGTGCACGGGCTCGCCGACGTCGCCGCCGGGCGGCCGGTCACCGCCGACACGCTCTTCGAGATCGGCTCGGTCTCGAAAGGATTCACCTGTGCGCTGCTGCTGCAAGCCCAGGACGCGGGGCTGATCGACCTCGATCAGCCGGTGGCCCGGTACCTGCCGTGGTTCCGGGTGCGCTCGCGCTTCGCACCCGTCACCGTACGGCACCTGATGACGCACACCGCGGGGATCATCGAGGGCTCGGACTTCTCGGGGGAAGCGGCGTTCGAGGTCTGGTCGCTGCGCGAAACTGAGGCGACGTCTCCACCGGGGACCTGGTTTCACTACTCCAACGTCGGCTACAAGGCGCTGGGCCTTGTCCTGGAAGCCGTCCACGAGCGGCCCTACCACCAGATTCTGCGAGAGCTCCTGCTGGCTCCGCTGGGCATGACGTCTGCGGTGCCCGCGATCACCGACGGGGTGCGGCCCCGGCTGGCGGTGGGGTACGAACCGCGCTCCGGCGGCAGTGCCCTGACCGCAACCGACGGTCTGATACCCGCGACCTGGCTCGAAACCGCCACCGCGGACGGCAGCATCGCCGCCACCGCGCTGGACATGACGGCTTGGCTGAGACTGCTGCTCGGGACGGGCACCGGCCGCCTGCTGTCGGACCAGGGCCGAGATGAGATGTTCCTCCCCGCAATCGCCATCGACGACGACCACTCCGGCTCCTCCTACGGCCTGGGCATCAGGACGGGCGAGATCGACGGGCGCCATCATGTCTGGCATTCCGGCGGCATGATCGGCTACTACTCAGCAGTCGCCTGCGACCTCGACTCGGGGATCGGAGCCGTCGTCCTTGCCAACGGACCCGGGCCCTGGCAGGAAGCAGCCCTGCACGCTCTCGCCACCGCACGCGCCGAAGCTGCCGGAGCGCCGGTCCCCGAGTTCACCGTTCTGCCGCACGACGAGGAGCCTCCCCGCGCCGACCCCCCGCCTCCGGCGTGGGCGCCGTTCGTCGGCCACTACCGCTGTCACAACCCCTGGCTGCCCGGCCTGCGCGTCATCGCGCGCGACGGCAGGCTGTGGGCCTGGCTGGGCGACGGTGACGAGCAGGTGCTCACCCAACTGCCGGACGGCAGCTTCCGGATCGGCGCGGACGAACGGTCACCAGAGCGTCTGCGGTTCGACACCGTGATCGGCGGCACCGCGACCCGCGCCACACACTCCGGGTGCGCTCTCTACCGGTCGTTCACCCCCTGAGGACGGAACCGGACGACCCCTGCGGCGCGACGAGTGTCACCGGATCGCCGAGCACCGATCGCCGAAGCGGTCGCGTTCCCCCTCCCCGCAGGGCCACAGGATCTCCACTCCCACCCGTACCCGAGGTGATGTCCCCATGAGGCTCAGACGCACCTTCGCTCCTTGCCCTGCCCGGTCACGTGGACCGAGCCGCCTGCGGCGAAGTGGCGTTGCCGTCGCCGTCGTGATGGCTCTCTGCTTCAGTGCCGCCTGCGACAGTGCCGCCACCCGGAACGTCTTCCGGCTCGGCGGCACCGAGCCGATCGACTCGATGAACCCGTTCGTGGCCGTGAACTCGTCGTCGTACTCGGTCTTCGAGAACATCTATCCGTCCCTGGTACAGGTCGACCCCGCGCTGAAGACCGTGCCGGACTTCGCCGACAACTGGCGGATGTCGCCGGACGGAAAGACCTGGACGTTCCACACCAAGCCCGACGCGAAATGGTCCGACGGCGAACCACTGACAGCCGCGGACGCGGCCTGGACCTTCGAAACGGTCATCAAGCACCAGGAAGGGCCCACGGGCAGCCTGGCCGGCTACGTCGCCTATATGGAGAGCGCCACCGCGCCCGATCCCAACACTCTGGTGCTGAAGTACTCCCGGCCGGTCGCCAACGTCCTCGCCCAGATGTCGGGCATACAAATCCTGCCCGAGCACATATGGGCGAGATACGCGGTCGGCAACGGCAAGGGCCTGCTCACCTTCACCAATCCGGCACCGGTCGTTTCCGGCGGCCCGTTCACCCTGGTCAAGTACGCCCAGGGCCGCATCGCACTGCTGAAGCGCAACCCGCGGTACTACGGCCCCGCGCCGCACATCGACGGACTCGGCCTGCAATTCTTCGACACCGACGACGCGATGATCACCGCACTGAAAAGCGGTCGGCTCGACGGGGTGCAGTCGGTGGCGCCGACTTCGGTGGCCACGCTGAAAGCGGCGGGCCTCACCGTGGCGTCAGCTGCCGGAGCGGCATTCGACGACCTCATCGTCAACGCGAACCCGAAGCAGGCGGCCGACCATCGTGAGCTGGTCAACCCGCTGGTCAGGGAGGCATTCGACCGAGCGATCGACAGGAACGCGATCGTCAGGACGGCACTGCTCGGCTTCGGCCGGCCCGGGGCGTCGATCATCCCGCCGTCGACCGGGCACTGGAGTGACCCGACGATCAAGCCGACCCCGTACGACCCGGCCGCGGCGAACCGTTTCCTGGACGAAGCCGGTTACCGCATGGGGCCCAACAAGATCCGGATCGCGAACGGCCACCCGATGTCGTACACCGTGATCATGCCCTCCAGCATCACTAACGGGTACGGGGCCCGCTCGTTCCAGATCATTCAGGCCGGCTTCAAGAAGATCGGCGTCCGGCTCGTCCCGAAGCACATGGACGTCTCGGCTGCCAACGAGGCTCTCTTCGCCAAGAAGTACCGGAATTTCGAGGCCGCGATGTGGGGCTTCTCGCTCACGACCGACCCGGACGGGATGCTCTCCTATCTGACCTGCCGGTCCCGGTACAGCCTCAACGACACCGGGTACTGCACCAAGTCCTGGGACGGGCTGTACGCGAAGCAGGCCACGGCGATGAACCCGGCGGTCCGGCAGCGGATCGTCCATCAGATGCAACAGACCGCCGCCCGGGAGCATTTGTACCTGGTGCTGGACTATCCGGATTCGATCGAGGCGCACTCCCCCTCCTGGACCGACCTGCCAATGATCGAGGGCGGTTCGTTCTCGGCAACCTCGAAGATCCCGTTCCAGACCGTCCACCGGGTCGGGTGAGCGATGAGCCACGAAACGCGGAGTCGGCCCGCCCACTCCCCGGCTGAAGGGGGAGGCTCGTGAACCGCACGGAACATCTGTTGAAGCGAGTGGCGTTCGCGCTGACCACGATCTTTGTAGCGGTTACGACCAACTTCTTCCTCTTTCGCGTGCTGCCGGGTGACGCGGTGACGAACATGGCCCGGGTGCCGCACGCCAGCCCTCAGCTCAAGCACGCGCTGACCGCGGAGTTCGGGCTGGACAAATCGAAATGGGAGCAGTACCTGATCTATTTGCGCAACCTCTGCCACGGGGACATGGGTATTTCGTTCGCCCATCGGCAGCCGGTGCGCGAGTTGCTGATCGCGGACCTGATGAACACGGTGCCCATGGTGCTGGCCGGTACCGTCGCCGCGATCGTCGCGGGCGTCCTCTCGGGAGTCATTTCTGCCTGGCGGCGCGCGTCAGTAGCCGATCACCTGAGCACGAACCTGGCGATCTTCGCGTACGCGCTGCCCAGCCAGTGGCTCGGTCTGGTGCTCCTGATCCTGTTCGCCGGGGTCCTCCCGTCGGGCGGGATGATGAACGAGTTCCTCTTCGAGCCCGCGCCGTTCTGGCAACACCTGGGTGACATCGGTACACACGCGATCCTGCCGGTCGTCACACTGATGCTGACCGCCTACGGCGGCTACACGCTGGTCGTGCGCTCGTCGATGCTGGAGATCCTCGGAGAGGACTACGTCCTGACCGCGCGGGCCAAGGGCCTGCCGGCCCGGCGCATCGTCTGGAGGCATGCGGTGCGCAACGCGATGCTGCCGGTGGTCACGCTGATCGCTCTGGACCTCGGATACATAGTCGGCGGCGCCGTGCTGATCGAGGTGCTCTTCAGCTGGCCCGGTATCGGCCTGGCCATGTACACCGCACTCAGCCAGCGGGACTACCCCATGCTGCAAGGCGGATTCCTGATCCTGACCGTCTCGGTGATCCTGCTGAACTTCCTCGCCGACCTGGTCTACGCCCGACTCGACCCAAGGATCCAGCGATGAGTGTGCAGATCGGCAAAGCGTCACCCAGCGCGGAGGTCGTCGGTCCACACCGGAGCGGTTTCCTTCGCACCGCGTTGCGTGAGCACAAGGCCGCGGTCGCGGGCCTTGCCGTCATCGTGTTCTTCGTCGTTCTGTCCGTGATCGGGCCCTACATATCGCCGTACAGCGCGACAGCACAGACCTGCGCGGTCTACGCCCCGCCGTCGGCGCAGCACTGGCTCGGTTGTGACGACGGTGGCATCGACATGTTGTCGGAACTCATACAGGGCGGGCGTGTCTCGCTGTTGGTCGGCTTCGCCGCCACCCTGATCTCCATGGTGATCGGTGGCGGATTCGGGATCCTCTCCGGTTACTTCGGCGGCTGGGTCGATACCTCGCTGATGCGGATCACCGACTACCTGCTGGTCATTCCCGACCTGGTGCTCGCCATGGTGATCGCCGAAGTGTGGGGGGCGAGTCTGCTCCACGTGATCATGGTGATCGGCATCCTCGAGTGGACCTCCACGGCCCGGATCATCCGAGCCGAGGTCATGTCGATCCGCGAGCGTGTCTACATCAAACGCACGCGCGGACTGGGCGCCGGCAACGCCCGCATCATCGGACGGCACATCCTGCCGCAGGTCGGACCGCTCCTGGTCGCCAACACCGTGCTGACCGTGGCCGTGGCGATCTACCTGGAGACAGCACTGGCGTTCCTGGGCCTGGAGGACCCCGGCGTGACGACCTGGGGGACCATCCTGAACAACGCGTTCCAGCGCACCGCGATCAGCTCCGGCGCCTGGTGGGCGATCGTCCCGGACGGATTCGTGATCGCCGCGGTGATCGTCGGCTGCTTCCTGCTCGGCCAGGCCATCGAAGACACCCTCAACCCCCGGTTGAAGGTTGCCCATCTCTCAGTACGCCGCTGGCGGCTGCGCCCGCTGATCGGAAGAGGCGAGGACGCGATATGAGCCTTCTGGAGTGCAGGGACCTGCATGTCTGGTTCGACCAGACGCACGGCGGCCAGGTGCACGCGGTCAACGGGGTGAGCTTCGACCTGGATGCGGGGCAACGGTTCGGCCTCGTGGGTGAGTCCGGTTGCGGCAAGACCACGACGATCCTGGCGCTGATGGGGCTGTTGCCGCCGACCGCCTCGGTGGCGGGCGAGGTCCGTATCGACGGCACCGACATTCTGTGCGGCGGCGAGGAATCGGTCCGCCCGTTCCGCTGGCGGGACATCGCCATGGTGTTCCAGGGCGCGATGAACGCCTTCAACCCGATGAAGACCGTCGCCTGGCAAATCGCCGAACCGATGGTCTACCACGGCGTCGCGGACCGGGCAGAGGCCCGCAGCCGCGCCAGTGAACTACTGGAGCTGGTCGGAATCCCCGCCGTGGCCGGGAAACGCTATCCGCACGAGTTCTCCGGTGGCATGCGCCAACGTGCGGCGATCGCGATGGCCCTCGCCTGTGAGCCGAAGATCCTGCTCGCCGACGAGCCGACCACCGCGCTGGACGTGATGGTCCAGGCGCAGGTCCTGGAACTGCTGACCCGTCTCTCCGACGAGCTGGGCCTCGCGCTGATTCTGGTGACGCACGATCTGCCGGTGGTCGCTCAGACCTGTGAGCGGGCCGCCGTCATGTACGGCGGCGAGATCGTGGAGGACGGGCCGGTCGCCGATCTCTACCATGCCGCCCGCCATCCCTACACCCGGCTGCTGTTCGCCGCCACACCCGACCTCTACGGGGAGGAGCGGATCACCACGATCCCCGGGGGGCCGCCTCGGCTGGACTCCGTCATCGCCGGCTGCCCGTTCCGGCCACGGTGCGACGTGCCAATGGAGCGGTGCGACGGCGAGCACCCAACGCTGAGTATCACCGGCCCGGACCACCGTGCCGCTTGTCACCGCAACGAACTCCAGGGGGCGAAATGAGCACACCGCACGCGGCGGCACCAGCGGCGGAATCACTGCTGGAAGTGGAGGGACTGACGGCACGCTACCCGGTGCGTCGCGGACTGACCCAAGTACTGGCACGCCAAACAAGGCGCTGGGTGCATGCAGTCGACGGAGTCAGCCTCAGCCTGGCCCGCGGCGAGATGGTCGCCCTGGTCGGCGAGTCCGGCTGCGGGAAGACCACGACTGTCCAGACGATCAGCGGCATGGTCACGCCGTCCTCCGGATCGATCCAGCTGGACGGAGCCGAGGTCGTCGGCCTGTCCGAACGGCGGCTGCGCCCCCTGCGCAGACGGATGCAGATGATCTACCAGGACCCCTACGAATCACTGGATCCACGGTTCCGGGTCAGTCAGACGCTGGTGGAACCGATGCTCATCCACGGCATCGGCGGTTCTCGGAGCGACCGGGCCAGGCTTGCCGCCGAGGCCCTGGAACGGGCGGGCCTCGCGCCGGCGGGGGCCTTCCTCGACCGCTACCCGCACGAGCTGTCCGGCGGGCAGCGTCAGCGGGTGGCGATCGCCGCGGCACTGGTCCTGGGCCCTGATCTGCTGCTCGCCGACGAACCGGTGTCCATGCTCGACGTCTCGGTCCGTGCCGGGGTCCTCGCCCTCCTCGACGCGCTGCGCCGCGACCCCGGGATGGGAATCCTGATGATCACTCACGACCTCTCCACCGCAGCCCACTTCGCGGACCGCATCGCGGTCATGTACCTGGGCCGCATCGTCGAGCAGGGGCCGGCGCAGACGGTGGTCCGCGCCCCGCGCCACCCTTACACCCGGGCCCTGCTTTCGGTGGTTCCCGACCGGGACCCCCGCAAGGCCGGGACGCCACAGATTCTGACCGGCGAGGCCCCCGACCCGGCCAACGTGCCGTCCGGCTGCCGGTTCCGCACCCGCTGCCCCGTCGCCGAAGCGCAATGCACGACGGCCGATCCACACCTGCGATTCCCGTCGGACGCGACAGACCCGGCCCACGAGGTCGCCTGCCATCTCGCCTCGGGACAGCCCTGAGGCCCTCACGCCGTAGGACACCTGCTGATTCCGAAGATCCCCGGCACACCCTCCGACCGAGAAGAAGCCCATGACACTGACCAAGCCCTCGCGCGCGCCACGCCGCCAGCGCATCGACGACCTGACCACGTTCGCCGTTCCGGAGCAGCCGGCACTGTCGCCGGACGGCAACGAGTGCCTCTACGTGCTGCGCACCTGCGACGCGGAAGCCGACCGGAACGTGCGCGCCATCTGGCGCGTCGGCACTCGCACCGGCCGGCCGCGGCAACTGACCCACGGCACGGCCGACACCTCACCCGCATGGTCACCGGACGGCGGACGCATCGCCTTCCTGCGCACGCGGGACGAGGCACCGCAGATATGGCTGCTCCCCGCCGACGGCGGGGAGGCCGAGCAACTGACCACACTGCCACTCGGGGCCGGTGCGCCCGTGTGGAGCCCGGACGGCTCGAAGGTCGCCTTCGTGGCAGCGGTGGATCCGCTCGTGGCCGACTCGGACGGCATGTCGCCCGCGGCCCGTGCGAGCGCGCCGCTCGTCGCGGACCGGCTCACCTATCAGGAGGACGGCGCGGGTCTGCTGGGCGTCGTACGCCGTCACCTGCACGTCCTCGACCTGGCCACCGGGCGGTGCCGCCAGGTGACCGAGGGGGACTGGCATGCCAACTATCCTGCCTGGTCACCGGACTCGACACGGCTGGCGTTCGCCGCGGCGATGGCTCCGGACGCGGATCTGCGGGCCCGCATGCCCGTGTACGTCCTCGACGTGACCAGCGAGTCGGCGAGGCCGGAGCCCGCCGGCCTGCCCGACGGGTTCGCCGGTCCGGTCCTGTGGACGCCGGACGCAACGGCACTCCTCGTCGTGGGGACTGCCGGCGAACCGGCCGGCCACGCCCGCCTCCTGCGCGTTCCGCTCGACGGCGGCACACCGGTCGAACCGGCCGCCGCACTGGACCGCAACGTGATGCCGGGTGCCCCGAGCTACCCCGGGGCCCTGCCGCAGTTCGGCGACGGCGGTCGCACGATCCTGTTCTGCGTCCGCGATCGTGGCTGTACCCACCTGTACGCGGTGTCCGCCGACGGTGGCACACCCCGCCCACTCGTCGCGGGCACCGGGCGGAACGTCCACGGCCTGTCGGTGGCGGGTGACACGGCCGTCATCGTGCTCGGCACGCCGACCTCGTTCGGCGAGATCGTCACCGTGGACCTCGCGACGGGCGTGGAAACAGTCCGGACCGAACACGGAGAGGGCCTGGCCGACATCGAACTGTTCCCGCGCGAGGAACGGGAGTTCACCGTCTCCGACGGCACGGTCGTCCACGGCTGGCTCATCCACGATCCTGCCGAGGAAGGACCACGCCCCCTGCTCCTGGACATCCATGGCGGACCGCACAACGCATGGAACGGTGCCGCCAACGAGGTGGAGCTCTACCACCAGGAACTCGTGGCACGTGGCTGGGCCGTTCTGCTGCTGAACCCGCGTGGCAGCGACGGGTACGGCGAGCAGTACTGGAATGCCGCGCTCGGTGCCTGGGGCGAGGCCGACGCGAAGGACCTCCTGGAACCCATCGACGATCTCGTGGCAGCGGGGATCGCCGACCCTGCCAGGCTGGCTGTCTCCGGCTACAGCTACGGGGGATATCTGACCTGCTACCTCACCAGCCGGGACGACCGGTTCGCGGCCGCGGTGACGGGCGGAGTGATCAGCGACCTCGTCAGCCTGGCCGGCACCGCCGATGACGCCCACCTGTTCGGCCTGTCCGAACTCGGTGCCCTTCCGTGGACCGCCCCGGACCGCTACGCGGCGATGTCACCACTGACCCGGGTCGACCAGGTCAGGACGCCGACCCTGATCCTGCACGGCGCGGCAGACCTGGGCTGCCCGGTCGGCCAGGCCCAGCAGTGGCACACGGCGCTGCGGGGGCGCGGCGTACCCACCCGGCTCGTGCTCTACCCGGAGGCATCGCACCTGTTCGTCCTCGACGGGCCGCCGTCGCAGCGGATCGACTTCAACCGCCGCATTGTGGACTGGGTCGAGCAGTACGCCGGCAGTGGCTCCGGACCTGCACGGCCCCGCCTCGACGCCGCGCACTGGCAGCGCCGGCTGACCACGCTGGCCGAGCACCACCACGTACCCGGAGCCACGCTCGGCATCCTGCGGATGGGTTCCGGCAGGGAGGACGAGCTCGTCGAAGCCGCGTACGGCGTGCTCAACAAGGACACCGGTGTCGAGACGACGACCGACTCCATATTCCAGATCGGCTCGATCACCAAGGTCTGGACGACGACGGTCGTCATGCAGCTCGTCGACGAGGGTCTGCTGCACCTCGACACCCCGATCGCCGAAGTCCTGCCCGAACTGCGGCTTTCCGAGCCGGACGTCGCCAAGCGCGTGACCATGCGGCATCTGCTCACGCACACGAGCGGCATCGACGGCGACGTCTTCACCGACACGGGACGAGGAGACGACTGCCTGGAGAAGTACGTGGCATTGCTGGCCGACGTGGCGCAGAACCATCCGCTGGATGCGACCTGGTCCTACTGCAACGCCGGTTTCTCGCTGGCCGGCCGGGTGATCGAGAAGCTGACCGGCGACACGTGGGACGAGGCCGTACGGAAGCGGCTCTTCACCCCACTGGGCCTTGAGCGCACGGTGATGCTGCCCGAGGAGGCGCTGCTGCACCGCACCGCCGTTGGGCACGTGACCGACGGCGTGACCGAGCCAGTGCGCGCACCGGTGTGGGGACTGCCACGAGCGGTGGCGCCCGCCGGCCTGATCAGCTCGACCGTCGCCGACGTGCTCACGTTCGCGCGAATGCACCTCGCCGGCGGGCTGGCGCGCGGTGGCACCCGGCTGCTCACCGAGGCGAGCGCCGCGGCAATGGCCGATTCCCAGGTGGAACTGCCGGACCACTTCGACCTCGCCGACTCATGGGGCCTCGGCTGGTCCCGTATCGGCTGGGACGGTCGCCGGCTCCTCGGGCACGACGGCTCGACGATCGGACAGGACGCCTACCTGCGCCTGCTGCCCGACGAGCGTCTCGCAGTCGCTCTGCTCACCAACGGCGGCAACACGACGGGGCTGTACGAGGACCTGTTCGGCGAGATCTTTGCCGAGCTCGCCGACGTCGCGGTACCGCCACCGCTCGGCCCACCGGCCCTGCCCGTGCCGCAGGACGTACGACCCCATCTGGGCACGTACGAGCGGGCGGGCGTCCGGATGGAGGTGCTCGACGGGGACGACGGTCCGATCCTGCGGACGACGGTCACCGGCCCGCCGGCCGAGCTGATGCCCGGTCCGGAGACCGAGCAGGCGATGGTGTCGGTCAAGGAGAACCTGTTCGTCGTCCACGAGCCCGAGGAGCAGTCCTGGGTTCCGGTGACCTTCTACGCCCTGCCGACCGGCGAGCGGTATCTGCACGTCGCCTCGCGTGCTACACCGAAGACAGGCTGACATGGACCTCACAACTCTTGGCGCCGACATGACCGCCGCGCTGCCGGAGATGCTCGCCGACATCGAGGCGCTCGTGACATGCGAGTCGCCGTCCAGCGACCTGGCCGCGCTCGCCAGAAGCGCGGACACGGTGGCACGGATCGGCGCACAGCGGCTCGGAGTGGCCCCGGAACGCATCGTCCTGGACGGGCGCACGCACCTGCGCTGGCGCCTTGGTGACGGGCCGCCCCGCGTGCTGCTGCTCGGGCACCACGACACCGTGTGGCCGATCGGGACGCTGACGACCCATCCGTTCGCGGTCGCCGACGGCGTGCTGCGCGGACCGGGCTGCTTCGACATGAAGGCAGGTCTGGTGTTGGCGATGCACGCCGCGGCCCGCCTTCCCGACCCCTCGGGCGTGACGATTCTGATCAACGCCGACGAAGAGATTGGCTCGCCCAGCTCGCGAACGCTCATCGAGACCGAGGCCACCGGCCTGGCCGCGGCTCTGGTGCTTGAAGCGGCAGCCGACGGCGGCGCGCTCAAGACCGAGCGCAAGGGCGTCTCGCAGTACGAGGTGGCCGTCTCGGGCCGGGCCGCCCACGCCGGTCTGGAACCCGAGCGCGGTGTCAACGCCACTGTCGAGACAGCTCATCAGGTGCTGGCAGTGACCGCGTTCGCCGCCCCGGACCGGGGCACGACGGTCACACCGACGCTGATGTCGGCGGGTCTCACGTCGAACACCGTGCCGGCCGCCGGGAAGTTCACGGTCGACGTGAGGGTCCGTGACATCGCCGAGCAGCACCGGATCGACGCCGCGATGCGCGCCCTGCAGCCGACGCTGGAAGGTGCGCGCGTGGAGATCACGGGCGGCCCGAACTGTCCGCCGCTGGCCGCGGAGGCGTCAGCAGCCCTGTACGCGCGCGCCGTGGCCGTGGCCGCCGACCTCGGACTGCCGCCACCAATCCGTGCCGCGGTGGGTGGCGGCTCGGACGGCAACTTCACCGCCGGAGTTGGCACACCCACGCTGGACGGGCTCGGCGCGGTGGGCGGCGGAGCCCACGCCGACGACGAGCATGTGCTGGTTGCCGAGTTGCCGGCGTGTGCCGCCCTGGTTGCTGCGCTCGTCGCGGGGTTGCTCGACGAGGCGTCGGCCGGTCCCTCCCCAGCGGGCCGATCACGACGTTCCCGGACGAGGTCACGAAAATGAGAATGGAGCGGGTGGTGGATTCGTACAGTCTCCGCGCCGGTGCGGATCCGGGCGCTGATGCCGCGGTGAACGCCGCAGACCTGGCCGCGCGCGCAGCGGGCGTTCACGTCCGGGAGGTCGTCGAACTCGGTGAACTCGAAGCGGTGCACAGGCTTTACGACACGATCTGGCGCCCCGACCCGTCGAGCCCGCCGGTGACGTCCGAACTCCTGCGAGCCCTGGCCAAGGCTGGAAACTACGTCACCGGCGCGTTCGATGGCCCCCAGCTGGTGGGCGCGTGTGTCGGCTTCTTCCGCCCACCTGCGGAGGAGGCGATGCACAGCCACATCGCCGGGGTGTCCGCGGCGGCACACGGCCGGAGCGTCGGCTTCGCCCTCAAGCTGCACCAGCGCGCCTGGGCGATGACGCGTGGCGTCTCGGAGATCGCGTGGACCTTCGACCCGCTCGTCAGCCGTAACGCGTACTTCAATCTGGCCAAACTCGCCGCCGGGGCTCCGGAGTACCTGACCAACTTCTACGGCGGCGTGCACGACGGCATCAACGGAGACGACGACACCGACCGGCTGTTCGTCCGGTGGTCCTTGCGCACGCCCGACGTGGCAGCCGCCTGCGCCGGAACAGTCCGGCCGTGCGACGCGGAGTCCGAGCAGCGACGCGGAGCCGTGGTGGCGCTCGCCTGCTCCGACGACGGGTCGCCGGTGCCTGGCGTGCCGGATGGCGACACGCTGCTGGTGGCCGTGCCGCCGGACATCGCGTCGCTGCGCGCGGCAGAGCCCGAACGCGGCCGGGCGTGGCGCACCGCGGTACGTGAGGTGCTCACGGCAGCGATGGCGGATGGCCTCCACATCGCCGGATTCGACAAATCCGGTTGGTACGTCCTCAAGCGCGACACAACAGAAGGGCAGCACGCATGAAACTGACCGGAGTAGAACTCCGCCGGATCCGCCTGCCACTCGTGGCACCGTTCCGTACCTCATTCGGCACCGAGACGGAGCGCGAAGCCCTGCTCCTGCGTGTGGTTGCCGACGAGGCGGAGGGCTGGGGAGAATGCGTAGCCACGGTCGATCCGCTGTACTCCTCCGAGTACGCCGACGCCGCGGTGGATGTACTGAGCCGCTTCCTCATTCCCGCCCTCGCGGCGCACGATCGGCTGAGCGCCAACGCCGTCGCACCCGCACTGGCCCGGTTTAAGGGACACCGGATGGCCAAGGCGGCGCTCGAGATGGGCGTGCTCGACGCCGAACTGCGTTCCCTGGGCCGGCCGCTGGCGCAGGAGCTGGGTGCCGCACATGACCGTGTCCCCTGCGGGGTCTCGGTCGGCATCATGTCCTCCATCGGCGAGCTCCTCGACGCCGTCGGAGGCTACCTCGATGAGGGATACGTCCGCATCAAGCTGAAGATCGAACCCGGATGGGACATCGAACCGGTACGCGCGGTACGCGAGCGGTTCGGCGATGACGTGCTGCTGCAGGTCGACGCGAACACGGCGTACACACGCGCCGATGCACGCCATCTCGCAAGGCTCGACTCCTTCGGCCTGCTGCTGATCGAGCAGCCGCTCGACGAAGAAGACATCCTCGGCCACGCCGAGCTGGCCAAAGCTGTCCGCACGCCCATCTGCCTGGACGAGTCCATCACATCGGCCCGCGCAGCTGCTGACGCGATCAGGCTTGGCGCGTGTTCGATCGTCAACGTCAAGCCCGGACGCGTCGGTGGGTACTTCGAGGCTCGCCGCATCCACGACGTCTGCGTCGCTCACGGCGTGCCGGTGTGGTGCGGTGGGATGCTGGAGACCGGACTGGGCCGGGCGGCGAACATCGCACTGGCAGCACTGCCCGGCTTCACACTGCCCGGCGACACATCCGCCTCGGATCGTTACTACCGAACGGACATCACTGCCCCGTTCGTCCTGAGTGACGGCCACCTTCCGGTGCCGACAGGCCCCGGTATCGGCGTCATGCCCCTCGTCGACGAGCTGAAGGCAGTCACCACCAGTACCCAGTGGCTGCCTCTGTAGGCCGCCGGACGCGATCTGGCCGTTCGGTGGGCAGTAGTTGGAGCCGCTGAAGCCCACGGATCGTCCGAGATCCGAACTCTGAACGCAGACCGGCTCAGCGGTTTCAGGACGCCGGGAGGGGCTGGGCGTACTCGTCGGGGGTTCCCGCGACCTGGACCCCTTGAACGTTGAGGCCAGCTGCCGCTCCTCCCGCCGTCGCGGCCAGGTTGCCGAGGGTCGGCGTCGGCACAACGCCCTCTGTTGATCCGGGCTTCGCCCCCGGAAAAAGACTGGCGGGTGCTGACGCTCGCGCTCGGCAACATGACCGGGCACCTGATCCGACCGTTGACGCTTGTGGTCCGAGTCGGGGTACTCCTGGACCGGGCGCCAGCACACCGCCGTTACCAGGGAGAAGATCACCGCGCAGGTGATCCGTGCCCTGGCGAAGGAGGTGATGGTCCTCAAACGAGTACATCGCAGAGCTCGACAAGCTCAGTGCGGCCCGGTTTCGCGAGCAGGAACTCGCCGAAGTGATCTCCAGCATGCCCGGCATCGGCCCGCTGCTGGGCGCGGAGTTCTTCGCCGCCACCGCCGGCGTCATGTGCCGATACGGCACCGCCGACCGCCGCCGATACTACCACCGCGGCCTGCAACGCGTCGCTACGCTCCGCGATCGTCAGCGTCCGCAACTGCCGTGCTTCTACGAGCGCAAGCGCGCCAAGGTACGCGGCGCACCCGGGCTGTTCTCGCGCCGGCTCGGCGACGGGTGATCGTCCTGTGGGCCCTGATCCGCGTCGGACGGTGCTTCCCACGTGAACTCCCGGCCACAGGTGCGGCTTGACAGCGTCATTGTGTGGTGAACCGGTTGCTGACCCGGAGCTGGATCCAGAGCAGGAGGCGCTCATCCTGGTCGGCAAGGCTGAATCGGAAGATTTCCTCGGCGCGCGTGATCCGGTATCGGCATGTGTTCGGATGCACGTTGAGCCGGCGGGAGGCGGCGGCGATGTCGCTGTTGGCGTCCAGGTACGTGAGCAGCGTTCTGGCGTAGGCCGTAGCGTGCTCGCGGTCGTAGACCCGAATGGCAGGTCCCAGCCCTTGCATCATCCGGGGATTGCCGGCGAGGTCCTCGGTCAGCTCCAGAAGGGTCGCGCTCGCCCGGACCTCGTCGATCGTGGCGACGGAGGGCATGTCAGGCTCGGCCGGCCGCTCAGCGAGGACCTTTAGCACCACATCGGCATCCTGGCGTGAGCGGGCCGCCAGGTGCAGCCCGGCGACGTGGGAACCGAGTGCGGCATGGATGGGAATCCGAAGGGCCAACATCGCCCGCCGGGCGATGTTGGCCACGAAGTCGTGGTACGACTGCCCGGCAGGCCCCGTTGGCAACAGCGCGTAGACGGTGCCTTCGATCAGCGCGCACCCGTGCCGCCCGTAATGCGCCTCGACGTACACGCTGACGAGGTCCGCCAGCCGCGTGGCCGCCTGCGCGGTGGCGATGCCATCGCCGTCGCGGGGCACAACGACGAAGGCGGCCACGGCCACGGAGACGTCCGGGTTCAGGCTGAGCTGCGGCGCCACGATGTTGACGGCAGCCGGGTCGGCCAGCAGCCGTCGGAGCACATCGGCGCGCTGGCGGCGGGCGACATCAGCGGCTGTACGCGCCGCCAGCAGGTGCAACGCGGCGGTCGACGCGGCCTGTGAGAGGGCTTGCACGGCATCGTGGTCGAGAGTGCCGGCGTCGACCACCCAGATCGACCCGAGCAGTTCGCTCCCGGCGTGCACACTGACGGCCAGGCGAGGCAGGCCACTCGGGTCGGTGAACCTCTGAACCAACGTGGTGCCGTGCACCTCGCGGTATAGTGCACCGTTCGCCGGGAGTTCGGGTACCTGCAGGCCGAGAATGCCCTGTCGTCGGTCTTCATCGATCGGCTGGTCGGGCAGAGTGGAGTACGCCAGGATTCGCTGGCGCGGGTCTTCTATGGTCGTCGCGCCGCCAACCATGGCCGCGATCGCGTTGGCCAGGGCGAACAGGTCCCCGACGGCTGGCGCACCAGCCCCATGAATGGTGCGCCCGGTTTCCGCCAGAACGGAGGAGACCAGGGCATCAAGATGATGCCAGGCCATGTCCTCGTCCGCTGCCAGAAGCGAGATCCCTGTCTCCGATGCGGTGGCCACCAGTTGGCCGACTGACTCGCCGTAGCGCTTGATGACCAAGCATGTGTAACCTGCCAGCGCCGCTTGCCCGAGCAACTCGCCGGCTTCGACGCTCGTCGGCCGCACGCCCACAGCGAAGAGCATGGCGTTTCGCATCGGTGGCAGCGGCGCACGCGGTTCGTGGATCAGCGCGCCGGACACCGGTACATCGGCTCCGTCCTGCGCAGTCAGAAGGTGCAGCGGCGCCGGTCCCAGCGCTTCGAGGATTTGCCTGAGCACCGATACCGTCATCCGAAGATGCACCCCCTATTTGGCTTGCTTCCCAGTATTCGTCCGGAACCTCCGGCTGTGGCCCGGCCGGAGCCGGACGCTCCCGCTTGGCTGACCCCGGTTGAAGCAGGGCAGTACCTTGCCGGCTGCGGCCCAAGACACCTTCGCGCTCACCTGAACCGCCCGTGACGCGCCACTACTTGAACGGTGCGCAAGAGGCCTCACCGTACCCGTGGGCGGCGAGCGAGCTGGGGCCCCGCCGACGGGGGCGCCATTATCCGCAGAGAGAAGGGCATCCGCTGCGGCGGCAGACCGGCCCTCGCGCCGTGATCAAGAACCCTGCAAGCCTTCTTGGCTTGAGGCGGTGTGCCGCAACAACCGCTGAGCTGGCCGGCGTTGTGAGTATCTCGGCGGTGTCCAGGGCTGGACGAGTATCGAAGGGAGCCTGTTGGGTTGCTTTCCGCGGAGCAGGTTCGATCGCCGCTCAAGTGTCAATCCCCTCGAACCGTGGAGATCTTCTGAGCGGCCAGCTCCAACGCGGGGTTGGCCCGGTGGTCGTGCTGGATGACCGCGCCCATTCGCAGGTCCGCCGCCGCGTGGACGAACCGGTGTACCGCCGCGACGGCGTCGTCGTCCGCTGCGTGGCTTCTTCGGTGGCGCTCTTCAGCCGAGTAGATGACGGCATTACCGCAAGAGGATCCCGGTGGACTGGTGTGGACTTTTTGTCTGACCTGGATGTACTGTCCAAATGTGGAGAACGTGGAAGAGGGCCGGGACCCTCGTGTGCGGACGTGGGCGCCGGTGTGCCGGGCCGTCGCGCTGTTGCTTGGCCCGTACGCCGAGGTCGTACTGCATGATCCCGAGACCGACCGAGTCCTGGAGATCTGGAACCCGATGACTTCCCGCCGCCCGGGGGATCCTTCGCTGCTCGGCGAACTGGACGAGCTCGACCCGTCGGCGCGGGACGTGTACGGGCCGTACGAGAAGCTGCTCGCGGACGGCCGCCGTCTGTCATCGGTCAGCGCGGTCCTGCGGGATGCGCGGGATGAGCCGTCCGCGGTGCTGTGCATCAATCTCGACCGCACCCCGCTGGAACAGGCCGCGGCGGTCCTGTCCGCCTTCGGCGCGCCGACCGTGCAGAGCCCCGAACCGCTGTTCGAGCAGGACTGGTCCGAGCGCGTCCAGCACGTGATCGGCACCTACGTCCGCGAAACGGGCCGCCCCGTCGAACGCATGACCCGCCAGGACCGCCTGGCCGTCCTCGGCCGCCTCGACGAGGCCCGGGTGTTCGCGGTGCGCCGCGCCACCCCTGCCGTCGCCGGGGCGCTGCGGGTGTCCCGGTCCACCGTCTACGGCCTGCTGGCCGAACTCAGAGCACCCAGCGCAAAGGACCGACAACCATGACCCGGCTGCCTGACTTCCGCCTGGAAACGTACTTCTCCCGCTGGGAATTCACCGCCCGCCACCACCTGACCGCCTCCGACGTCCAGACCATGACACTCAGCGAACTGCTCGCCCTGGCCGAGGACAAGGATCGCGAGGCCTTCGAGAACCTGTCCCTGGGCTACACCGAGACCTTCGGCGACCCGGCCCTGCGCGAGGTGATCGCCCAGGGCTACGAGCACGCCGACGCGGACGACGTCATTTGCTTCGCGGGTGCAGAGGAAGCCCTCTACCTGGCGATGAACGTCCTGCTTGACGCGGGCGACCACGCGGTGGTGGTGACTCCGAACTACCAGGCCGCCGAGACCTTGCCTCTGGCGCTGTGCGAGGTCACCGGCGTGGCCCTCGATCCGGACCGGGACTGGGCCTTGGACCTCGACATGGTGGCGGCGGCCATCCGGCCCAACACCCGGGTCGTGTCGGTGAACTTCCCCAACAACCCCACCGGCAAGGTCATCGACACCGCCGACTTCACCGCCCTCGCGGGCCTGTGCGACGAGCGCGGCATCCACCTGTTCAGCGACGAGGTCTACCGCGGACTCGAACGCGACCCCGCCCGCACCCTGCCGCAGGCCGCAGACCTGTCCGAGCGCGCACTGTCATTGAACGTGACCTCGAAGTCGTTGGGGCTGCCCGGGTTGCGCATCGGCTGGATCACCTGCCGCGACCGCACCCTGCGCTCGCGCCTGGAGCGGGCCAAGCACTACACCACCATCTGCAACTCCGCGCCCAGCGAGGTCCTGGCTCGCATCGCACTGAAGGCCCGCGAGACGATCCTGGCCCGCAACTGCGCCCTGATCGCGGCCAACCTGCCGGCCTTCGAGGCGTTCTTCGCCGAGTTCGCGGACGACTTCGAGTGGCAGGCGCCGGACGGCGGATGCGTCGCCTACCCCCGCTACCTCGGCGCCGACGGGGTAGCGGAGTTCTGCACCCGCCTGGTGGAGGAAGCCGGTGTCCTGCTGCTGCCCGCGAGCATCTACCGCTCCGAACTCACTGCCACCCCCACCGACCGGTTCCGCATCGGCATGGGCCGCCGCAACCCGGAAGAAGGCCTGGCCGCCTTCGCCGAGTGGATGCGAGCGCGCCGATGACCCTCGCCGTCTTCGACACGGCCGCCATCAAGAAGACCGCCACCTTACAACTGGTCCTCGACACCGTCCGCGACGCGCTGGTCGCGCACGCCGAGGGCCGCACCAGCGTGCCGACGCCGCTGCACATGGACCTCCCCGAAGCCGACGGGGACTGCCACGTCAAAGCCGGCTGGATCACCGGCGCCACCGACTTCACCGTCAAGATCGCCACCGGCTTCTACCGCAACCCCGCCCTCGGCCTTCCGACCAACCACGGACTGGTCTGCGTCGTCAGCGCCCGCACCGGACAGGTACGCGCGCTCCTGGACGACCGCGGTCTGCTGACTGCCTGGCGTACGGCCGCCGCGGGCGCGCTCATCACCCATGCCATGGCCCGGCCCGGCGCCGTCACCCTGGCCGTCTTCGGCACCGGCGAACAGGCCCGCCTCCAGGCGACCTGGCTGGCCAAACTCCGCCCGGTCAGCGCGGTGCTCGTCCATGGCCGCAACCCGCACAAAGCCGCCGCCCTGTGCAACGACCTCAAAGCGCGCGGCCTGCCTGCCCGGCCGGCTTCGGCACGACAGGCGGTCACCGCCGACATGGTCATCACCACGACTCCGGCGACAGTCCCCGTCCTGGATGCCGCCCAGGTACGCGAGGGAGCACACGTGACCGGCATCGGTACGGACATGCCGCACAAGAACGAGCTCCCGCCGGCGCTTTTCCACCGCGCTGAGCTCATCGCCACCGACGACCACGCCCAGTGCCTCGACCACGGCGACTTCGGCCACGCCGTCCGCGCCGGTGCCACCGCCCCGGACGGCGACATCGCGGCCGGCCTGCTGCTCAAAACACCCGTCGACCGTCCCGACACCGCGATCACGGTCGCCGACCTCACCGGCGTCGGAGCACTCGACGCGGCACTCGCCTCAGCCGTCCTCGATCAACTCCTGCTCTGAAAGCCCAACTGGAAGGGAACGTGTGATTCGGACGGTGTGAGGCTTATACGGAACAGGCCGAAGAGACCCCCCTTTGGCAGGTGTCAACCGGACCGGTCCCCAATACCCTTGGCCACCGCGGCGGCCGGTGCGGCGGTTGCCGTACCCACGGGGAACGCGGCGCATGCGTAGGCACTCCCGACCCCGACACCCAGCATCTCAAGGAGACTTCGTGATCACCCCCAGTCCTGCCATGCGCCGCACCTCGGCTGTGGGCCTCGCCCTCGCCGCCTGCCTCGGCGCCGTCCCCACCGCCACGGCAACGGCGGCCCCCACCGCGCCGAAGTACGGAGCCGGGCTCGACCGTTACTACGATCAGCGCCTGGGCTGGGGCAACTGTGCCAAGGGGCCGGGCGACACCAAGGGCCGCGATCTGGACAAGGCCGGCGTGCAGTGCGCGGACGTCACCGTGCCGCTCGACTACGCCGACCCCCGGGGCCGTACGATCACGGTCGCGATATCCCGGCTCAAGGCCACCGACACCCGGCACCGCATCGGCTCGATCCTGCTCAACAACGGCGGTCCCGGTGGCACCGCCCTTGAGTCCCCGCCGGAATTCCACGCGCGGATGAAGGAGACCGGCCCGCGCTACGACATCGTCGGCTTCGACCCGCGCTTCGTCGGCCGCAGCACCCCGCTGGACTGTGGCTGGTCCGTCGGCACCAATCTCTTCTCGGCCGGTCTCAGCCGGGCGAGCTTCGAGCGCCAGGTCGCCCTCCAGAAGGATCTGGCCGCCAAGTGCCGCGCCACCAACGCCTCCGTGCTGCCGCACGTCAGCACCCGCAACACGGCTCGCGACATGGACGTCATCCGCGGCGCGCTCGGCGAGAAGAAGATCTCCTACTTCGGCTACTCGTACGGCACCTACCTGGGAACCGTATACACCCAGATGTTCCCCGGCCGCACCGACCGCGTGATCCTGGACGGCGCCATCGACCCACGCAAGTACGGCCCCCGGTTGCTGAAGGGCGCCGTCGGCGAGAACGAGCAGGTGCTGGCCGACTGGGCCACATGGGCTGCCGTCCGCAACGACACCTACGGTATCGGCCGCACCCGCGCCCAGGTCCTCGCCACCATTGACCGCGTCATCAAGGCATCCGCGCGCGGCCCACTGACCGTCGGCACCGCCCCAGAGAGCTTCCAACTCGACGACACCCACATCCCGTTGGTCCTGCTCGTCGGGGGCGACAGCGACACCGACACGTCCCGGGCATCCCTCGCTGAGCAGGTGTCCGTGCTGAACAAGGCCGCGGCCGGGCAGCCGACCCAGCTGTCGCCGCAGTTCGCCGCGACCCTGCGGTTCACGATGACCGCCGAACAGTCGCACCACGGCAGCGTGCAGTCCGCGATCATCTGCGGGGACAGGGCGGCCCCGCGTGACCCCGAGGTCTACTGGCGGGACATCGAGCGAAGCCGGACCACGTACCCGCGCTTCGGCGCGCTGACCAACAACATCAGCCCGTGTGCCTTCTGGGACCGGCCCCGCGAGGAGCCCACCGAGGTGAAGCACGACGCCAAAATGCTGATCGTGTCCGCCACCGGCGACCCGCGCACCCCGCACAAGGGTGCCGTTGCCCTGCACGGCCTGCTGCCGAGCTCCAAGCTGGTCACCCTCAAGGGCGCCAACCGGCACGCGATCTACGGCGTCTACGAGAACCGCTGCGTCGACAACAAGGTCAATCGGTACCTGGCCACCGGCAAGCTGCCCACCCATGACCAGATCTGCTCCAAGCAGGCCGGATAGCGCTGTGACTGCACAGGTTCGCCGGGTTGTTCAGGCCGCAGTTTCGAGAGGGCGTCCGAGATCCCCGCATCCCCGAGTGGGCAGGGACGGAAGACGGGCGTGAACACCCGTCGCAGGCAGGGCCGTTGTCGTGTGGTCCGGCATGCAGACGCGTGCACGTCGTGGCATGGGGCAGGCCGGGTGTTCTTGCGGTCGGGTGGTCGTCTCGTGCCGGGGCGGGAAGAAGGAGCACGCCTGCCCACACCGGTTGTGGTCAGGAAGGTCGGGGTGCGGCCGTGGGGGTTCGTTCCGACCCGGTAGACGCCGTGTTCGGGATGGAAGGCTCACGGCGGCCGCGAAGCCTCTTCGCGGGTCTGGCCGAAATTCCCGGTCGTGCAGAGTCACGCGAACGTCCCGATCGACGGTGGGCGTCGGCACGTCCGCGGCCCTCGATCGCAACCGGAAGCCCTTCCCCCGGAGCACCTGCATCTGGAGGGGAGACGACAGTCCGGCGCCAAGGACCACGTCGCGCGCGGTGACATCGTTGGCGATCATGTAGCCGACGATGTGCCCGGAAGCATCGCCCGGCGCGATCCGCCGGCCAGCCCGGCCGATCACGACGGCCAGTTCGATCCCGTAGTCGAGGGCCGCCGTTTCGGGCGGTTTGACCAGCGGGTCGTAGGGCCCGCACACGCTGTCCGGCAGCTTGAGGAAGAGCACGGGTTCGGCGGGCGTCGCGAGGTCACCGAGCACCGCGTGGGAGTGCAGCGGATAGTCGAACCCCACGGCGATTACTTTGCCGGGGCGGGGCACCGGCCGCCCGAGGCGCACGCCCGCCCGTGCGATCCGGTGCTCCGGACGCTGGTGATGGCCGTCATCGTGCCGGAGGGCGACCGCCTCACACAGCTGCTTCAGCGCGGCGGAGTGATAGGCGAACCGGTCATGCCCCAGCGTGCGGCGTCCGCCTCCTGGCGCACCTCGACCAGCTCCTCCTCCGCCGCCGCCCGCCGAACGCGGCAGCAATCCGCTCCTGCGCGACCGGCGTGCTCGGGCAGTCAGGAACTGTCAGTACGTGATCCGCATGGTGGTTGTCCCGGTGCTGTCTACGCCTCTGCGCCCGCGCTCAGAGACCGCGCCGGCACCCATCGCGCTTTCGGCGCAGCGTACGGACTGCGAGGGGCCGGAGCCGGACAAGACGAGCTGCTCGCCGTCCTCAATCGGAGCGGGCCGATGAGGCCGGTCTCTGGTCAGCGTTCCAACCTCGCGCGGTCAAAGTCATTCCTCTGAGGCGTGCCGCTCGGTCGCGTCGAGATACGCGTTGATGGCGTCGTGGTTACGGATGAGATAGCGGATCTTCTCGGCCATCCGATCGCGTTCGTACTCAAGCCTTTCGACCATGTCGGGCGTGATGTAGGGCATGTGGATTGTCTGGGGCTCATTCAGGCACGGCAAGATCTGCCTGATCACGCGTGTGGGGAGACCGACGTCGAGCAGGCCGCGAATCTGGTGCACCCGGTCGACTAGGTGCTCGTCGTACTCACGGTAGCCGTTCGGCATGCGGTCTGGCTCGATCAGGCCCTGCTCCTCGTAGTACCTCAGCAGGCGAATCGGGGTGTCTGTGCGCCGGGCGATCTCTCCGATCTTCATCGGTCCCCTCTCGTGCGGCATGTTCGATTTGACCCTCACATAGGTGTGAGCCTTCAGGGTTGAGTCTATGGACACTCAGATCCGCACTCAACGTCGTCCCGGCAGGGCCAAGGCGAGCTCGTCAGAGCGACTCCCACTCTCCGGGCTCCTGGCGCTCGCCACGGCCGGATTCATCACCTTGCTCACCGAGACAATGCCCGCCGGGGTGCTTCCCACCATGGCGCGGGACCTGGACGTAACCATCTCGGCGGCAGGACAGAATGTCACCGTGTATGCGATCGGCTCGCTGATCGCGGCGCTCCCGCTCATGAAGGCGACTGCGGGTTGGCCGCGGCGTCGATTGCTGTTGGCCGCTGTCGCGGGGTTCATCATCTCAAACACTGTGACGGCGCTGTCGAGCAACTTCGTGCTTACCCTGGGATCACGGTTTCTCGCCGGGGTGGTCTCTGCGCTCATCTGGGCGCTGCTCGCCGGATACGCGAGGCGTATGGTCGCACCGCATCGGCGTGGTCGCGCACTGGCGATCGCCTCGGCGGGCACGCCGGTCGCGCTCGCGCTAGGTGTTCCGGCGGGTACGTTCCTCGCGCAAGTGCTGGACTGGCGCATCTCGTTCGGCCTCATCAGCGTTCTCACAGTCGTGCTCGCCGTCTGGATCCGACTGGCGATCCCTGAGTTCGCAGGCCAAGCGCGTGGTGAACGGCAGCGGCTGCTGGGCACGTTCCGGCTGCCCGGTGTTTTCCCGATCCTGGCCCTGACGTCGGCGTACGTGCTGGCTCACAGCATCATGTACAACTACATCGCGCCGTTCCTCGGGCCGATCGGCCTCGGAGATCGCGTCGATGCTTTGCTCCTGACCTTCGGAGCGATCTCGTTGATCAGCATCTGGATCACCGGGGCGTTGATCGATCGCCATCTGCGCCCACTGGTCATCGCGAGTTGCGTCTTGTTCGCTGTCGCCACGCTGGCGCTCGCACTGTTCGCGGCACTTCCCATGCTCGTATTCGTGAGCGCGGCGATCTGGGGACTCGCGTTCGGCGGTGTCGCAACGCTCCTCCAGACCGCAGCCGCGGAGGCGGCGGGAACAGCCGTCGACGTCTTGCAGTCCCTATTCGTTACCGCCTGGAACCTCGCTATCGCAGGCGGCGGCATCGTCGGCGGCATCCTCCTCAGCACCACGGGGTCCCACGCTCTGCCCTGGGCAGCACTCACCATCCTGATCCCCGCCCTAGTCGTTTCCATCGCCGCGCATCGACACGGATTCCCCGGGTCGGAGCGGCGCCGCGCCCGAGAGGAATCCGCATGACACAGCCGCACGCAATCGGCCCGGTTCTCCCGAAGCTGCTCCGGTGACAAGTGGCTCTCTGTAGCGGATGAGACGCACTCGTCGCTTACCTGCGGAAAGGCCACGGCGGGGTGATGCTCATCGGCCACGAGACCTTACACAGCCTGCTCGCCCGCCACGGCGTCACTTTCCAGCGCACCCAGACATGGACGGAATCCCCCGACCCGGACCGCGAGGCGAAGCTGTACCGGATCGAGGAGGGCCTTCACCGCTTCCCGGACCGGGTCTTCGCCTTACGAGTTCGGCCCGCTCGGGACCCAGCCCACCGCGGGCGACCAGGTGGCCTTCGCGGGCAGGGTGGCCGGGTCTGCGGTTGCCACGACCAGGCGGATGTTTCCGTCGGGGCCCCACCAGGCGGGATGGGCGTCGGCGGCCCACCAGGTCTCGGTGTGCCCGTCGCGGAAGGTTCGCTCGATGGCGGTCCAGTCGCCGGGATGCTCGGGGTCCGTCCGGGGCAGGGCCCCGGCGGTGTTGGGGGGTGCAGGCGTCCTTGCCGTAGGCCCAGGTGCCGTGGCTCAGTTTGAGCGCCATGACGAACGGCGGTCCCGCCTCGCCGAGTTGTCTCTGCGGAAGCTGTCCTGGTCCCCGTAGGCGCAGCCGGCGGCCATGGCCCGGAAGGCCACCCCGGTGGCCTTGGCGGTGCGGGCGAGTTCTGTGGCGATCCGCAGTTTCGTGCGGAAGCCGGGATCGCTCCTGCCCTTGGGGAAGTGATGGCCGGGGCTGTAGGGCACCGCGTGCAGTGGGTAGTAGAGGTTCTCATCAGCCCAGCAGGTGGTCACCGTCACGATGCCGTTGTCCGTCTTGCCCAGCCACTGCCGCCCGATGTGCGCGGTCGCCTTCCCGTCCTTGCGGTCCCCGGAGTCGTCGATCACCAGCACCCCGTCCGCGTGTGGCGCGGTCGCGGGATCCGCCAGTCCTGGTCATGTCGGTGATCAACGGTGCGGTCCGCAGGGCGGTGTCGTCGGTCACGTCCACCTGCAGGGCCCGCATGGGTGCACCACCGGCACCGGCGAGGCGGTGTACCAGTCCCTGGGCCGCTTCAAGGCGTTAGTCGGCTACCACGATCTGGGCAGCCCGGCCGCCACCCGCACCGCTACAGCCCCCATCGCACCGGGTCCGCCGAGTGTCAGTATCCTCATCCGCTCACTCCTATCTAGTTCGTTACGATCGAATGCTATACGATCGGTATTGAAGTGGGCAATCGTTGATGGAGGAGGATCATGACCGACCGACAGTTCACGGACCCGGCTCAGCGCGGACCAGGGGTGGTGCTGCAGGCTCATGGCACCGTGCAGGGTGACGCCGTGCGCGGACGTCACGTATCCGTCGTCATCGTCGGTGCGGGATTCTCGGGGCTTGGCACGGCCATTCGGCTGCTGCAGGAGGGCCACCGGGATGTACTGATACTGGAACGGGCCGATGAGGTCGGTGGCGCATGGCGGGACAACGCCTATCCCGGGTGTGCCTGCGACGTTCCCTCGCGCCTGTACTCGTTCTCCTTCGCGCCCAACCCGGCGTGGAGCCGGCGCTTCGCCCCGCAGGAGGAAATCGAGCAGTACCTGAGGCGCTGCGTCGACGAGTACGACCTGATGCCGCGCCTGCGACTCGGCTGCGAACTGCAACGCGCCGCCTGGGATCCTGAGCGGCAACGTTGGGACCTGCGGACCAGTACGGGCCCGCTCACCGCCGGGCTGCTGGTCCTGGCTCAAGGTCCGCTGTCGGAACCGGCCGTTCCCTCGTTTCCCGGCCTGGACGAGTTCACCGGTGAGACGTTCCACTCTGCCCAGTGGAGGCACGACCTGGATCTGAGCACCAAGCGGGTGGGAGTGATCGGGACCGGCGCGAGCGCCATCCAGTTCGTCCCCCACCTGCAGCGCGAGGCCCGGCAGGTGACCGTCTTTCAGCGAACTCCGCCCTGGATCGCGCCGCGTCGTGATCGGACGATCCCGCAGTGGCAGCGACGCCTGTTCCGGCTGGCACCGCCGGTAGAGCGACTGGCTCGCGGCTGGGAGTACGCGGCCCGGGAAGCCACGTTGCCGGCGCTGCTCGGCAACCGCACCATGGCCGCCTTCGGCCGGCGCGAGGCGCTGGCCCATCTGCACCGCCAGGTCGCGGACCCGGAGTTGAGGGCCAAGTTGACCCCGGACTACGAACTGGGTTGCAAGCGGGTTCTGCTGTCCGACAATTACTACCCGGCACTGGGTCAGCCCAATGTCGACGTGGTCACTGATCCGATCACGCGCATCGTGCGCGACGCGGTGTTCACCACGCCCACCGGCGCGGCGCAAGACGGAGATGCCAACGCCGAGCACCCGGTGGACGTGCTGATCTACGGAACCGGATTCCGCGTCACCGACGCCACCTACTCGCAGCACGTCATCGGTGCCGACGGGCGGTCCCTGCACGAGGTCTGGCAAGGCAGCCCGCAGGCCCACCTCGGTACGACCGTCGCCGGATTCCCGAATCTGTTCCTGATGGCGGGCCCCAACACCGGCGTGGGACACACCAGCCTCATCTACATGATTGAGTCACAGATCGACTATCTGCTCAGCTGCCTGCGGCTGATGCGCAGCCGAGGCCTGGCCGCCGTGGAGGTGCGTGCCGAGGCCCAGCGCGCATTCAACGCCGAACTGCAGAACCGGATGGCCCCAACCGTCTGGGCCGCGGGCGGCTGCGTCGGCTGGTACCAGGACCGCACCGGTCGCATCACCTCCATCTGGCCCGAGCCGACATGGCGGTTCCGCCGCCGCACCCGAACCTTCGACCCGCGGCAGTACGCGCTGACCGTGGAGTACGACGCCCCGCCCGCGTCTGTACCCGTCGGACCTGGCCACGCGGACTCCTGAGGGCTGGGTTCAAGATCGTGACGCATCCTCGTGCCCGCAGTAACCGGAGGATCCTGCTCAAGGAGGTGCTCGTGCCTACCTCGCTGAGCCGTACCCCGGCCACCCGCCTCTTCGCTGCCGAAGCGCTGAGCGCCGTGCTGTTCTCGGTGCCCATGCTGCTGGTCACCACACCCGGCCACATCAGAGTGCCCGACTGGGTCCAGTTACTGGGGCTCGGCCTGCTGCTCACGATGATCGGTGCCGTCGTGCACGCTTGGCGGTTGACCATCGCCGACGAGCTGATACCCCATGGGCGAGCGGACATGGCGGCCGGAGGAGTCGAACGGCGCCTGCGTGAACAGTTCAGAGCGGAGCGACGGTTACGCCGACTGCTGGTTCTGTATCCAGCCGTGCTGGTGATTCTGCTGCCGGTCCCCGACACCTGGGTGGCTTTCTGGTTCTGGTCCACGCTGCTGGCCGCCGCATCCGGGCTGATCTCGCTCGGCCTGCTGCTGCGTGCCGCCGGCCGTCATGGGCGCCCGTGATCAACGCCGATGGCAGGGGCGCGTGGCATCTCGTCGGTGTACGCGACATGGCAGTCGGTCCGCACTGCGCCCGTGCCGATGCCGTGGGCCAGTCGGGCGACGGCTGCCGGGTCATGGCTCCGGTGCGGGTACGCCAAGCCGAAGGCCTGGCCCGCGAGTGCGTGCTGTGGCGAGGGCCATGGCCCTCCCGGTCATGTGAAACGGTGCGGCCGCCGCTCGCGCCGGGTTCCCTTCGGACTCACTGCGGGCGGTGCCCCGAGATGGTCGTGTTCGCGAAAGAGGCAAATCTCTTTCCTGATGCCTCGATTGGAGATGCGGCTGGGCGGCCACCGATGATGCGGGCCGGAGCAGCGTGTTCGGGGTATGGGCGGTCGGCAGGGTGTCCGACGCGAAAGCGCTCGTGATCACCACTGCAGGGCAAGGTGCGGCGGCTGCGTTCGTCCTCAATCATGACCTGGTCGCGCAGGACATCGAGCGTGCCGTGGAGAACAGCAGCCCCTGTTCGGGTATGAGCCCCGTCAGCTTGCTGGCGGGGCTCATGCGCTTATGTGGTGCGGTTTTTCCCGGGCCGGGACAGTGAGAGGGCCCGGTTGTCGCGTCGGGTGGGCGCAGAGTTCCACTTTCCCGGGTGGTGCAGGGTTGTTGGCATGCTCGAAGTGGTTGGTCAGCCGGGGTTCGAGGGCATTTCCTCAAGCCGGTTGCGCGGCCTCGCCGTTCCCTCGGCCGGTTCGGTGTACCGGTCGACGCGGGTCGAGATGAAGTCCAGGGTGCTGCGCAGGAGTCCGGCCCGGCCGCTGAAGTGGTAATAGACCAGTCCGGTCGACACTCCGCGCCTCTGCGGTGACGTTCTCCACCCGGAGAACGCGCACGACCTGCTGGACGATGCTGCGGATGGCGGCACAGAGGATCTGGATTCTGCGGTCGAACATGGAAGGGCTGGCACCGGCAGGGTCGTCATACCGAGGACCCCGAGAGCGGGAACAGGAGTAGTGTGACGGGCTGCCGACGGATTTTCGCCGGCAAGAAGTCCGGCAAGAAGTCCGGCAAGAAGTCCGGCAAGAACGACTTGCGCCCCGAGCTGAAGGTGTGTCACGCCTTCTTCGCCCGTCGGCGACATCCCCGCCCCGGTCCCCCTCGCTCACCTGTACGGGCGCTCAACATGGTCGCCGAGCTCCGCGGGCGAGGCATCGGCCAGTCCCCGCACGAGGTGCTCTGCACTGCCACGCCCGGCGGGCACCTGGTTGGTATGTGCGAAGAAGAAGGCCCGAAGTTGAAGAGGGGACCGGGCCGGGACCGTCTCCGTTCTGCGCCCCGTCCCGGAGATCCGAGTCGTACGTCGGGAGTGCTGGGTGCGGAAGACGCGAGCGGAGCTCGGCGGCGTACTGCCCCCTGCGAGCCTGGTACTGGCTCAGGTCCCGCACAGCGGGCGGACTGCCTTGATCCTGCGGGCCGACTTCCCGGCCAGAGTGCGTAAGGCGCGGTTCCAGGTGGCGCATGTCCGCTCGATGCCGACCTGGTGAGCCGAGGGAGAGCGATGATCCACGCCTTGGAATCCAGCTCCGCGCTCACCCGTTGCGCGCCGCCCTGCAGACTCAGTCGGGTCGCCCCACTGGGCGGGGACGGAGATGTACACCGTTGGGCCTGCTGAACGGCGCCGTCGAATCCAGTCGGCCGCCGAATCGAGGCCGTTGCCGAGCGCGGGGGAGGACTCCTGGCACCGGTCTGCTGCTTGCCGATACGCACTCAAGCGTTGGCGATCTGCCCGACCGCTTCGCTGTAGAGGCGAAAGAGGTGGACGTGCTGCTCTTCCGCTGCGCCGACCTTCTCGAGCCGGTCCAGGAGCTCCCAGCACCGTGCGACGAGTCGGCGTGCCTCGGTCCCCGGCCAGGGCTGGGGGAGAAGTTCGGGCGGCAGAAGAGGGTCGGGCTCCATGGCGCGGGTGAATTCGGCGGCTAGTTCGACCGCGATGGTCAGCTGCTGAGGACTGGAGAGGCCTGCCTTGTCCTGGAGTTGGCGCAAGCGCGGCTCGGTCACGGAGGCGAGTCGCCGATAGCGATCGGCGATCTCGTCCCGCGGCCACAGGGTGCGGGCAAGCACCGCCGGATCGCGCACATCGCCCTGACGCAGGTCGTCGGTGGTCAGGAGGGTGAGGCGGTCGAGGATGCCGAGCCGGCGAGCCTCGTCCTCGACGTAGGGTTCCCATGCGTTTGCGCTGACGTAGAGACCGCCTTGGACTGGGGCGCCGCCGAGCCGGGTGAGTGCGGTGCGCAGTGTGTCGCGCGCTGTGCGAGTGGCTTCGGGTACAGCGAATGCGACCAGGTGCCAGGTGCCGTCCCAGGGGGCAAGGCCCGCGTCCTGCCGGAAGGCGTGCGTGACGAACTCGATGTCGGGCCCCAGAGCCTGCTTGGTGGCGCCGGTTGCCCGCAGCAGTGCTTTGCGCCCTCTGCCTTCCTGGACGAAGCGGCCTTCGGCTACCAGCCGCTTGATGCACAGACGCACCTGCTGGTCGGTCATGCCGAGTAGGGGGGCGGCGGCGTAGAGCTCGCCGGCGTCGACGGTGTGGTCGGTACGGAGCAGCGCCTCGACGAGCATGCGGGTGGGGACCTGGACGGGTGCTGTCGGCGTGTGGAGCGGATCGGTCTCGGTCATGAAGTGGTGGGCCTTTCTGGTACGTGAAGGGTGCGGCGCTTCGTGGTGACCGAGCCGAACCTCGGCAGGTCGCGCAACCAAGGGGTGTGCTCGGTATGCACGAGACGGTAACCGGTCCCTCGTACAGTGTCCTGGCGCGGGGGTTCACGTCGAACACGTCCAGTCTGGTCTCCCGCCGGCAGTGCTCCGCCGCCAGTGCGGCCACCTCCTGCGGGAGGGGCTGCCGATGTCTTCGCCCAGGGCCTCGGTGGATACCGCGATGCCGTCCGACATCAGCCGGCCGGGGCGGTACCACCGTGGTGACGGTGGTACCCCCGTACCCGGATCTGCGCGTGTTGCCCGTTGCGTCGCGCGGTCCGCTCGCCGATGGCGACGCTCCGGCGTGCCTCTCAGCCGTTCGGGCCCTGCTCCATGAGCTGGGAGTGTGCCTCTCGCTCACGCGTCGGCCTGGGGCCGTTGAGGCACTGCCCGGGTCTCCTGGGTCTTGAAGTCCGTCGCATCCCCTGAACCGGAGTGTTGCGGCGACCGTTGGAACGGATGGATCTGTGAGGCGAGCCTTTCGTATGGTGCGGTCAGAGCCGGAAGGTCCGTACGACGAAGGTCTGTCCGGCGACCGAGGGCCAGCTCGCCCAGCTCCGGTCCGCGGCCGGGGCGGGTGCGCCGACCCCGTCCGGCAGGCCGGCTGCGGTGGACACCACGCGGAGCGGCAGGGGGCCTTTGCCGCGGGTGCGGATGACGACGTCTATGCCGTCGGTGGGCGGGGCGGCGTAGCTGAAGCTCCAGTTCCAGCCGCCCTGTGGGTGCTTGGGGCCGCCGGCGAGCTTCGCACCCTCGACGGTGGCGTCGAGGATCTGGTGTGCGCCGGTGTCGGCGTGGACATCGATGGTGTGGGCGTTGGCGGGGGCCTGGATACGGACCCGGACCGTACGTACACCGCCGGCCTCGACGGCCGAGGCGTTCTTGGTCAGCGGTGTGTCCAGGCGTGCGGCCTCGGCCGCTCCGTTGGCGAGCGCGACGCCGGCCAGCGGGGGGACGCGGTCGTCGTAGCGGGCCGGTTCGCCGGTGAGGAGCTTGCCGATGGCGGGCTGTGAGGTGTCGCCGAGGCTGACCCAGGTCGCCTTGTCCGTGTCGGACTCCAGGACGTATCCGAGGCTGACCGGCCGGGGCTCGTCGGCGCTGTAGCCGTCGAGGGCGGTACCCACGACCAGCGTGCCCATACCTGCCACCGCCACCGCGAGCATCCCGGCGGTGACCGCCCGGCGCGGGGGGAGCGGCTCCAGGAGGCTCGGCAGCAACGCTGCGAGCAGTGCCGCGAGGACCAGTGGGGCGGCGGTGAGCGTCAGCCCCAGGGCGGGCAGCAGCAGGAGTACGACCGGCAGGACGAGCGCCACAACCGGGAGTGCCGTCACCGCTGCGGCCATCGCCCGCCACGGGGAGTCCGCCGGGGTGAACCGCAGTGTCACGGCGACGAACGCCAGTCCGATCAGCGCCGGCCAGGTGAAGAGGTAGGCGGCCCCGGGCAGCAGCACCGCGCAGACCATGGCGAGCAGCGCGAACCAGCCGAGTACACCCACCACGATGTCCAGCGGTGAAGCCTTGCGGCGGGCCCAGCGGTACCAGGCGACGAGCAGCACCAGGAGGAGCAACGCCTCGCCCCACGCGTACCGGCCGAGGTGGAACATGCTGCCCTCACCGAGCACGAAGTCCGGTCGGGCCAGTCCCAGTGCCCACCACCCGGCCAGGCCGATGACCGCCGCGCCGATCAGCGTGAGCGGGAAGGTCAGGGCGGCCCGTCCGGCCCCGTCGGGGGACAGCCCGTGGCGTCGGCCGAACCACAGCAGCAGCGGCACGCCCAGGAGGGTCATCACGGCGAGCGGCAGGACGAGCCATGCCGGGTATGACACGACCGTGCCGAACAGGGAGAAGTACGTGGCGTCCGGACCGCTCTGCGAGAGGTCCGACCCACCGAGCTGACGGATCGCTCCGAGTGCCGCGTCCCCCATGTCCTGCACGCTCGCGCGGTCGAGCCGGGCGATGTCGTCGTGGGCGGTGTGGTAATGCGCGGAGCCGTCCATGAAGGCGAAGTTGAGACCCCGCATGCCGGCCTCGTCGAAGACGGTCAGGTCGGTGTCGTTGGGCAGTTGGTCGTAGATCGCGGCGGAGAACGACGTGGTGAGTGCGCCGGAGGCCCGCACGGCGGGGGCGAGACCGGTTCCCGCCATCTGGAACATCATGACGGGTCCGGAGGGGCCCCGGCCCTCCATGTTCACCACAACCGTTTGCCGGGGGGCGGCGGCCCGGCGCGTTCCGGCCTCCGCGTCGACGAAAGCCTGCGCGCCGAGCAGCCCTTGCTCCTCGCCGTCGGTGAACAGGACTTCGACGTCGTTGCGTAGCTGAGGTCCGGCCTTGAGGATGCGGGCGATTTCGAGGATCGCGGCGACGTTGGAGCCGTCGTCGGCAGCGCCCGGGGCGATCGGCACCGAGTCGTAGTGGGCGACGACAAGGACCCGGCCGGTGGATTTCTTGCCGGGGATCGTGGCATGGATGTTGGAGACGGACCCGACGATGGCCGGGTTGTCGTCGGCCCTGGAAGGAGCGACCCGGGTCTGGACCTCGGGCCGCAGTCCCAGCTTCCGCAGCTCACCGACGAGATACTCCCGTACGTCCGACTGCGCGGCCGAACCCGCCGGGTGCGGGACCTTCGCGATGCTGCCGAGCCGTGCAACCGCACGGGCCGCCGAGAAGTCGCCGGCGGGGGCGGAGGCCGGCCGGGGCTCGACAGTGCGCAACGGCAGCATGGCCGCGACAGCGGTGAGAAGCAGCAGCAGAAGGGCGGCCAGGGCCGGTGCCCGTCCGTGTATCTTGGTCATGACCTGCACGGACATACCTCATAGCAACAGTGGGATGGAGCAGGGGGGCGGGTGCGCGCCGGGCCGCCGCGTCGGCAGTGATGATTCGCAGCCCGACGGCGTGGCGCCCACCGGCGTGGCCGCGCAGCCAGATCCGGTCGGTGTCCGGCGAATGTCCCGGAGACGATGAAACTGCCCGAACCGGTCTCGGCAGCCCCGCGACCTCAGTGACCTCGGCGTCCTGGTTCGGGTCCTATGGACCGTCCCAGAACGAGCTGAGCAGAACGGCGAGCTCGTCGACGCGCTCGATCTGCGGCATGTGGCCGGTCCGGGGGAACAGGTGGGTGCGCGCCCGGGGGAGAGCGGTCGCGGCGTTCACGAGGTGGGTGGCCGGCAGGATCCGGTCGTGGGTGCCCCAGACGACGAGCGTGGGGATGTCGAGCGTCGAGACCTCGGTGAGCAGCTCCTTGCGCCAGCCGCGGCGTACGCCGCGCCACGAACCGAGGGCATGGGACTGGCGCCGGAACGTCCGTGCCGCCCCTTCGCGACGGGAGAGCGCGAGTGCCAGGGCGACCCGTTCGGGCGTGGCGAAGGCCGGGTCGTAGAAGATGGAGCGCTCCGACAGCAGCGCGCTGTCCGCACGGGGACGCAGAAGCAGCCGCCAGAGCAGCGGAAGGTCGAGGATGCGCAGGGTCCAGGTGACGTCGCGGCCGAACCCTGCGCTGTTGAGCAGTGCCAATGACGCCACCCGCGCGGGGGCATCAGCGGCGAGCCGCATCGCGACGGCTCCGCCAAGCGAATTGCCCACCACATGGGCGCCCGAGGGAACCCCGAGCACGTCCAAGGCCCCTTCGACGTGCCGGGCCAGTGCCGCGAGGCTGCAGTCGGGCAGGGCCTGGGACTGCCCGAAGCCCGCGAGGTCGATGGCGATCAGCCGGTACCCGCTCAGAGCGGCCCGCAGCGGCTCCCAGTCCTCCAGGCTTCGGCCCAATCCGTGCAGCAGGATTACGGGCGGACCAGTACCCGTCGCGGCGTAACGGACGCGACGTCCCCCGACCTCGACGAACTCTGTCGCCTGCACGCCGACTTCTGGTTCCAGCGATTGCATCGAGCATCTCCTCGTTTCAGCGGGTTGGGGTTATGTCGGTGATCACGCTGTCGTGGGAGGCGTTGTTGTCGGAGAGGTGGGGCACGTGGCGGGCCAGGTCGAGGAAGAATCGTTCGGGTTCGATGACGGTTTCGGGTGGATGGACGCCGGGTCGGCCGCTGGTGCCGTCGAGGAGTTGAGCGAGTCCCAGGGCCAGGGGGATGCCGGTTGCTTCTGCCATGTCGTTGATCAGTGCCGACATGCCGGATGTCTCGGCGAGCCGGGCCAGGACGGTGACGGGCCGGCCGTTGCTGGTGCCTGTGGCTGCGGCGAAGAACGGTGGCAGTGTCCGGGGGCCCTTGAGGCTGATGGCGCTGGTGGTGGCTCGTAGTACGCGTGAGACAGAGGGTTTGGCCAGGTCGGTGGCGGCGGTTTCGTTGGTGAGTTTGCCGGCGTCGATGTCGCGGCGAAGGACGTCGAGGTAGGCCAGTGTGCCCGGGGTGATGATCATGAGGTTG
>NZ_JBHWIY010000027.1:0-34222 GCF_042731715.1 Streptomyces sp. NPDC059832
GGAGGGGCCTTTGGTTCACGGGCAGGAGGTGGGGAGGCGGGGGGGGGGGGGGGGGGTGGGGGCACCCATAGGGGTTGGCTCCTGTCCGGCGCCCCCGGTCGCGGCGTGGGCCCCGGTGGAACGTCGGGTGCCGCTCGATCAGTCCTTGATCTCGCAGATGACGGCGCCGGAGGAGACCGAGCTGCCGACCTCGGCGGCGAGGCCCTTGACGGTGCCGGAGCGGTGCGCGTTGAGCGGCTGTTCCATCTTCATGGCTTCGAGGACGACGATGAGGTCGCCTTCCTGGACCTGCTGGCCTTCTTCGACGGCGATCTTGACGATGGTGCCCTGCATCGGGGAGGCCAGGGTGTCGCCGGAGACCGCGGAGCCGGACTTCTTGGCGGCGCGGCGTTTGGGCTTGGCGCCCGCGGCGAGTCCGGTGCGGGCCAGGGACATGCCGAGGGAGGAGGGGAGGGAGACCTCCAGGCGCTTGCCGCCGACCTCGACGACGACGGTCTCGCGGCCGGCTTCTTCTTCGGCCTCCGTGTCGGCGGTGGCGGTGAAGGGCTTGATGTCGTTGACGAACTCGGTCTCGATCCAGCGGGTGTGGACCTGGAACGGTTCGCCGGTGAAGGCCGGGTCGACGACGACCGCGCGGTGGAAGGGAATGGCGGTGGCCATGCCCTCGACGTCGAACTCGGCCAGCGCACGGGCGGCGCGCTGGAGTGCCTGCCGGCGGGTCGCGCCGGTCACGACCAGCTTCGCCAGCAGCGAGTCCCAGGCCGGGCCGATGACGGAGCCGGACTCGACGCCCGCGTCGAGACGGACGCCGGGGCCGGTCGGCGGGGCGAAGAGGGTGACGGTGCCCGGGGCGGGCAGGAAGCCGCGGCCCGGGTCCTCGCCGTTGATCCGGAACTCGAAGGAGTGGCCGCGCACGGCCGGGTCGCCGTAGCCCAGCTCCTCGCCGTCGGCGATGCGGAACATCTCGCGCACGAGGTCGAGGCCGGTGACCTCCTCGGTCACCGGGTGCTCGACCTGCAGGCGGGTGTTGACCTCCAGGAACGAGATCGTGCCGTCCGTGCCGACGAGGAACTCCACCGTGCCCGCACCGACGTAGCCGGCCTCCTTGAGGATGGCCTTGGACGCCGCGTACAGCTCCGCGTTCTGCGCGTCGCTCAGGAACGGGGCCGGGGCCTCCTCGACCAGCTTCTGGTGGCGGCGCTGGAGCGAGCAGTCACGGGTGGAGACCACGACCACGTTGCCGTGGGTGTCGGCCAGGCACTGCGTCTCGACATGGCGCGGCCGGTCGAGGTAGCGCTCCACGAAGCACTCGCCCCGGCCGAACGCCGCGACGGCCTCACGGACCGCGGAGTCGTACAGCTCCGGGATCTCCTCCAGCGTGCGCGCCACCTTCAGCCCGCGACCGCCGCCACCGAAGGCGGCCTTGATCGCGATCGGCAGCCCGTGCTCCCGGGCGAAGGCGACGACCTCCTGCGAACCCGACACCGGGTCGGGCGTGCCGGCCACCAGCGGCGCCCCGGCACGCTGCGCGATGTGCCGGGCGGCGACCTTGTCGCCCAGGTCCCGGATCGCCTGCGGCGGCGGCCCGATCCACGTCAGCCCCGCATCGAGCACGGCCTGCGCGAACTCGGCGTTCTCCGACAGGAACCCGTACCCGGGATGGATCGCGTCCGCCCCGGAGTCCTTGGCCGCCTGGAGCACCTTGGCCATGTCCAGATAGCTGGCCGCCGGAGTGTCACCGCCCAGAGCGAATGCCTCGTCGGCCGCACGCACATGCAGAGCATCCCGGTCCGGGTCCGCGTAGACGGCCACGCTCCCGATCCCGGCATCCCGGCACGCCCGAGCAACACGGACAGCAATTTCGCCACGGTTGGCGATGAGCACCTTGCGCACGATGGCTCCCTCCTTGAAACAAGCTGAGTTTAGGGACTACCGACACGGCCCTACGACCCGTCCCCAATGGTGAGCTTGCCCACACGGAGTGTGATTCGAGGCTTGCTCAAGTCGCGAAATCCCTTGTGGCACCACGGTACGCCGGGTTTCATGACCGCACAGTAGCCACGAGGTGTGGTCCAGGTCTCTGTTCCTACGAGCTGTGACTCCCCGCGTTTCTTTGTCGAGTCCCCACTAATGGGCGAACGATTCTTTGCGCGACGCACGAGAGCCGCGACAAGGGGGGTGCGCGGAGTGCGCGCCCGCGCGCACCACGAGTGCGGGGCGGAAGCAGAGATCGCCGGACCCTTGTCCGGAGGATTACCGGTTAGTAGGGTCCGCGCTATCGCACGTACTGCAGGTAACAGGGGGTGAGCACCGTGGTGCGCAGACCGGTGGCGTTCGTGGCCGCGATCGTGCTGTTCGTGGAAGCCGTGGGCATCGTGCTCATCAACGCCATCCTGGCGACGGTCGTGGAGAACCAGGACATGTCGCTGGCCGGGATGGACCCCGCCGTCATGTCCAACGGCACCTGGGCGATGGGCGGCGTCTTCGGCCTGTACCTGCTGCTGTGCGGACTGCTCCTGCTGCTCGCCGGCATCCGCGACCGGGCCCCCGGCCGTATCGCCCGCATCGTCCTGATCGTCTGCGCGGTGGTGCACGGGGTGCTGGGCGCGCTGACGGTCGGGCTGGTCGGCTGGACCGCGTTCGGGTGTCTGATGGTGGTGCTCGGGCTGATAGTGCTGACGCTGGTGGCGTACGGCACCCGGTCCGACGAGCCCGCCGACGACGCCGGGACGAGTGCTCCGGCGCCGGTCTGATCCGGGGCGTCCGCCCGGACCGCGGGACGTCCGCTCAGACCCAGAGCTCGGTGACGGAGATCCCCAGCTCGCCCAGCAACCGGCGCAGCAGCGGCAGCGAGAGCCCGATGACGTTGCCGTGGTCGCCCTCGATGGAGTCGACGAACGGCGCCGAGCGGCCGTCCAGGGTGAAGGCGCCCGCGACATGGAGCGGCTCGCCGGTGGCCACGTAGGCGGCGATCTCGGCGTCCGTCGGTTCGCCGAAGCGGACGGTCGTGGAGGCGGTCGCCGACGCGGTACGTCCGGTGGCGGTGTCGATCACGCTGTGGCCCGTCTGCAGCACCCCGGCCCGGCCGCGCATGGACTTCCAGCGGGCGATGGCCTCCTCGCCGTCGGCCGGCTTGCCGAGCGCCTCGCCGTCGAGTTCGAGCACCGAGTCGCAGCCGATCACCAGGGCACCCGCCGCCTCCGCCCGGCCGGCCACCGCCGCGGCCTTGGCCTCGGCGAGCACGAGCGCCAGCTCGGCCGGTGTCGGGGCGCTCAGCGCGTCCTCGTCCACCCCGCTGACGATCACCTCGGGCGCGAAGCCGGCCTGCCGCAGCAGACCGAGGCGGGCGGGGGAGGCGGAGGCGAGCACGAGACGGCGCTGATCAGTCATACGCGCCATCGTAGAAGAGGCGGACGGACCCCGGTCCCGACCCCGGCCCCGCTCAGTGCAGGCCGGCCACGAACATCGCGATCACCATCGCGAGAGCGAGCACCAGCCCCGCACGACGCATCATGTCCTGGGCGTCGCGCAGTTCCTTCGGCGGCTTGTTCTCAGGGTCGGACCACAGCATGGAAACGATCCTGCTGCCGTGACGGACGCCGCGCCTGAGTACAGGTACTCAGGCGTCGTGGTGCGTACGGACCAGTTCGCTCCGGATGCACCGGAGGCCCGGACCCGAAAGGGCCCGGACCTCCGGAAACATGCGCGACGGGACACTCCCGCGACTACCCGGGCCAGTACGTCCGGGCCCAGGCCCGCGGCCCCGGCAGATGACGCGTGCGCCGGGCGATGCGTCCAGGGTCGGACCACTCGCCGGGCAGCGCCGGTACGCCGGCCGGCGTACCGGACGACTCGTCGGACGTCGTCGTCGCCGCGGCGCGCGCCCGCACCACCGCCAGCGCGGCGGCCAGCTCCTCAGGGGTCGGGTTGCCCCGTACGACCTTGATCATGGCCAGGACCCTTTCTAGAGGGGGATGTTGCCGTGCTTCTTCGGGGGCAGCGACTCCCGCTTGGTACGCAGCTGGCGCAGCCCCTTCACGATGTGGGCGCGGGTGTCGGACGGCATGATCACCGCGTCGACGTAACCGCGTTCGGCCGCCACGTAGGGGTTGAGCAGCGTGTCCTCGTAGTCGGCGATCAGCTCTGCACGGGTCGCGTCTGCCTCGTCGGGGTCCGTGACGGCGGCGATCGTCCGGCGGTGCAGGATGTTGACGGCACCCTGCGCGCCCATCACCGCGATCTGCGCGGTCGGCCAGGCGAGGTTGATGTCGGCGCCCAGGTGCTTGGAGCCCATGACGTCGTACGCGCCGCCGAACGCCTTGCGGGTGATCACGGTGATCAGCGGGACGGTCGCCTCGGCGTAGGCGTAGATCAGCTTGGCGCCGCGGCGGATGATGCCGCCGTACTCCTGGTCGACGCCGGGCAGGAAGCCGGGGACGTCCACGAAGGTCAGCACGGGCACGTTGAAGGCGTCGCAGGTGCGGACGAAGCGCGCGGCCTTCTCGCTCGCGTTGATGTCCAGACAGCCCGCGAACTGCATCGGCTGGTTGGCGACGATGCCGACCGGGTAGCCCTCGACGCGCCCGAAGCCGGTGATGATGTTCGGCGCGAACAGGGCCTGAGTCTCCAGGAACTCGCCGTCGTCCAGCACGTGCTCGATGGCGGTGTGCATGTCGTACGGCTGGTTGGCCGAGTCCGGGATGAGGGTGTCGAGCTCGCGGTCCTCGTCCGTGGTGGCGAGCTCCGCCACCTCGGGGAAGGCGGGCGCCTCGGACAGGTTGTTCGAAGGGAGGTACGACAGCAGCGACTTGACGTACTCGATGGCGTCCTTCTCGTCGCCCGCCATGTGGTGCGCCACACCGGAGGTGGTGTTGTGGGTGCGGGCGCCGCCGAGCTCCTCGAAGCCGACGTCCTCGCCGGTGACCGTCTTGATGACGTCGGGGCCGGTGATGAACATGTGCGAGGTCTGGTCGACCATGACCGTGAAGTCGGTGATCGCGGGGGAGTAGACCGCGCCGCCCGCGCACGGTCCGACGATCAGCGAGATCTGCGGCACGACACCCGAGGCGTGCACATTGCGGCGGAAGATCTCCGCGAACAGACCGAGCGCGGCCACGCCTTCCTGGATCCGGGCGCCACCGCCGTCGTTGATGCCGATGACCGGGCAGCCGGTCTTCAGCGCGAAGTCCATCACCTTGACGATTTTCTCACCGTAGACCTCGCCGAGCGAGCCGCCGAAGATGGTGAAGTCCTGCGAATAGACGCAGACGGGGCGACCGTCGACCGTCCCGTAGCCGGTGACGACGCCGTCCCCGTACGGGCGGTTCTTCTCGATGCCGAAGTTGGTGGAGCGGTGCCGGGCGAATTCGTCGAGCTCCACGAAGGAACCCTCGTCGAGCAGCAGATCGACCCGTTCACGCGCGGTCAACTTGCCCTTGGCGTGCTGCTTCTCGACCGCGCGCGCGGAGCCCGCGTGCGTCGCCTCGTCGATTCGGCGCTGCAGGTCCGCGATCTTGCCCGCGGTGGTGTGGATGTCGGTCTCTTCCGGCTCGGACATCGGGTGGCGGCTCCCTGCCTGGTCACGGGGACGACTGTGCTGCTGATCAGGTGATGAACACCTACTGATCCGTAGGGTATCGGCGCGGATACGGTTCGGCAGTGCGTCGTTTACCACACCTAGTCTGGCTTGCATGACACCTTCGGATGCGCCACAGAGCCGTTGGTCGGACCTGGACCGGCCGCCCCTGAACGTCCCCGCGCTGCGCCGCGGACTGCTGCGGCCGGGCGGGCTGTGGACCTCGCTCGACGTCGTGGAGACCATCGGCTCCACCAACTCCGATCTTGCCCGGCGCGCGGCGGCCGGGCTCGACGAAGGCACCGTGCTGGTCGCCGAGGAGCAGACCGCGGGCCGCGGTCGCCTCGATCGCACCTGGACGGCTCCGGCCCGTTCGGGCCTGTTCTTCTCCGTCTACCTGACGCCGGGCGACGTCCCCGTCGAGCGGTGGGGCTGGCTGCCGCTGCTCACCGGTGTCGCCGCGGCGACCGGCCTGGCGAAAGCCGCGGGCGTCGACACGGCCCTGAAATGGCCCAACGACCTCCTGGTCACGGTGGAGGGCGTGGAGCGCAAGGCCGGCGGCATCCTGGCCGAGCGCGCCGGGGACGGTGTCGTCGTCGGCATGGGCCTCAACGTCTCCCTGCGCGCCGATGAACTGCCCGCCCCCACGGCCGGCTCACTGGCCCTGGCCGGGGCCGTCTCCACCGACCGCGAGACGCTGCTGCGGGGCGTACTGCGCTCGCTGGAGCACTGGTACGGCCAGTGGCGCGCGGCGGACGGCGACGCGGCGGCGAGCGGCCTCCAGGAGGCGTACGCGGCGGGCTGCGCGACGCTCGGCCGGACGGTACGGGCCCAGCTGCCCGGAGACCGCACGCTCATCGGCGAGGCCGTGGCGATCGACGGCGACGGCCGCCTGATCCTGTCCACCGACGACGGCCTCCAGGAACCGGTATCGGCCGGCGACATCGTCCACCTGCGGGGCATGGGCGGCGGTCTGGTCTGAGGGTGAGGCGGGGCTGGGCCGTCGCGAAGGGGTTTGCGTCGCGTCTGCCGGAGCCTGGTGGCGCCTGTCCCGCCGAGCCCCACGGTCCGTCCGAACACGTACCCGGGGCTTGAGAACCATGCCCTCCTGGAAACCACCCACCGGCTGTCACCACCCACGCCCCCCGGCTCGCCCAGGAACATTCCGGGAAGCCATAGGGGGATGGAGACCATGCCCTTCTGGAAACCACCCACCGGCCGCAATCACCCACGCCCCCCGGCTCACCCAGGAACATTCCGGGAAGCCATAGGGGATGAAGACCATGCCCTCCTGGAAACCACCCACCGGCCGCAATCACCCACGCCCCCCGGCTCACCCAGGAACATTCCGGGAAGCCATAGGGGCGTGAGCCACGGCACACCTGCCGTATCGTTGAGGCGATCCACCGACAGATCGGCAGGGCAGTGCGCAGGGAACGGGCAGGAGGCGGCTGGTGACCGTCGACGACACGACCTCCGGTGCGGGCACACAGCCCCCGTCGGAACCCTCGGTCCACGCGACACCGCATCACGAAGTCGACCATACGGCGGAACCGACCGACGACCCCCTCGCGATCCGGCTGGAACAGCTGATCCTGGGCGCCGACCGTCGCTACACGCCGTTCCAGGCGGCCCGTACCGCCGGTGTCTCGATGGATCTGGCCTCCCGGTTCTGGCGGGCCATGGGCTTCGCCGACATCGGGCAGGCCAAGGCGCTCACCGAGGCCGACGTGCTGGCGCTGCGCCGGCTCGCCGGTCTCGTCGAGGCGGGGCTGCTCAGCGAACCGATGGCGATCCAGGTGGCCCGGTCCACCGGGCAGACCACCGCCCGGCTGGCGGAGTGGCAGATCGATTCGTTCCTGGAGGGGCTGACCGAGCCGCCCGAGCCCGGAATGACCCGTACCGAGGTCACGTACCCGCTGGTCGAGCTGCTTCTCCCGGAGCTCCAGGAGTTTCTGGTCTATGTGTGGCGGCGCCAGCTGGCCGCCGCCACCGGGCGGGTCGTGCAGGCCGCCGACGACGAGGAGATGGTCGACCGCCGCCTGGCCGTCGGCTTCGCCGACCTCGTCGGGTTCACCCGGCTGACCCGGCGGCTGGAGGAGGAGGAGCTCGGCGAGCTGGTCGAGGCCTTCGAGACCACCTCGGCCGACCTGGTCGCCGCCCACGGCGGCCGTCTCATCAAGACCCTCGGCGACGAGGTCCTCTTCGCCGCCGACGACGCGGGCACCGCGGCCGAGATCGCGCTGCGCCTGATCGAGGCGATGAACCAGGACGAGATCATGCCGGCGCTGCGCGTGGGCATCGCGTTCGGCACGGTCACCACCCGGATGGGCGATGTCTTCGGTACGACCGTGAACCTCGCCAGCCGGCTGACGTCGATAGCGCCGAAGGACGCCGTGCTGGTGGACGGGGCCTTCGCGGAGGAGCTGACCCGTACCGGCGACGCCCCGGCCTCCGAGGCGCAGGCGGCGGAGGAGGCCGCGGTGGCGGAGAAGGAGCGCCAGGAGGGCGTGGAGTCGGCCGCCGTGCCCAAGTACCGCTACGGGCTGCAGCCGATGTGGCAGCGCCCGGTGCGCGGACTCGGCGTGGTGGAGCCCTGGCTGCTGGCGCGCCGCGGCACCTCCTGAACCCGGCCCTTCCGCAATCCCGGATTCCACCACCGCGTCCGGGCCCGGACGCGCCCGGGACCGCTGTCCGGGCCGCCCCATAGGATCCCTCCGGTAACGATCGTTAACCGGAGGGGTGCAGTCATGACCGTCACGTCCGAGCAGCGGTTCGGGGAATTCGTCGTCGTACGGGTCCACGAGGGGCAGGAACACGTCGCCGAGCTGGTCCTCGACCGGCCCGGGGCGATGAACGCGGTGTCCACCGACATGGCCCGCTCGATCGCCGCCGCGTGCGTCGCGCTCGCCGCCGATCCCGGTGTACGCGTCACCGTCCTCACCTCCAGTCATGAGCGGGCCTTCTGTGTGGGCGCGGACCTGAAGGAGCGGAACTCCTTCACCGACGCCGATCTGCTGCGCCAGCGCCCCACCGCCCGGTCCGCGTACACCGGCGTGCTCGAACTGCCGATGCCGACGATCGCCGCCGTGCACGGGTTCGCGCTCGGTGGCGGGTTCGAGCTGGCGCTGTCCTGCGACCTGATCGTCGCCGACCGCACGGCCGTGGTCGGCCTGCCCGAGGTGTCGGTCGGCGTCATTCCGGGCGGCGGCGGTACGCAGTTGCTGCCGCGGCGGATCGGTGCGGCGCGCGCCGCCGAGCTGGTCTTCACGGCCCGGCGGGTGGAGGCGGCCGAGGCGCTCGACAGCGGACTGGTCGACGAACTGGTGGAGGCCGGGCAGGACCGGGCGGCCGCGCTGGCGCTCGCCGGCCGGATCGCCGCCAACTCACCGGTGGGACTGCGGGCCGCCAAGCGGGCGCTGCGACTCGGCCACGGTCTCGATCTCCGGGCCGGTCTCGAAGTCGAGGACGCCGCCTGGCGGTCGGTGGCCTTCTCCGGCGACCGGGCCGAGGGCGTGGCCGCGTTCAACGAGAAGAGGAAGCCGAACTGGCCCGGCGAGTGACGCGGCGGGACTTTCCACAACTGAATAGACACGAAGCGAACGCGGCTCACGTCCCAAACTGATCAAATCACCACAAACCTACATAAGCTGTAGTGATGGGTGGTGATGATGCACGGCTGCGGGCCGTGGTTTCGCTTGCGCAGGCGATGGCGGCGGCACACACCCCGCGGGGGTCGTGGCGAGCGGCTGCGCTGGGGGCGTGCGAGGCGCTGGGCGGCAGCTTCGCCGCGCTCTCCGTGTGGGAGCGCGGGCGCGGGCAGCTGCGCGTGCTGGTGAACGCGGGTGAACGGGCCGAAGGGGAGGAGGAGTTCCCCGAGGCGGAGGCGTATCCGGTGCACCAGTTCCCGGAGATCGCCGAGTTCCTGCATGAACGGTGGGCCGGGGGCGGTGAACCGGACGCCTGGGTCGAGACCGCCGACGGCTCGGCGGGCGCGATGCCGGACGGGGACGCGGGGCTGCGGGAGTACGGAAGCGGGTACGGCCAGGAGCGGGTGGCCGCCCTGCGCCGGCGCGGGCGCGGCTGCTGCGTGGTCGCGCCGATCGTGCTGCACGGGCGGGCCTGGGGCGAGCTGTACGTGGCCCGCCCGGCGGGGGCGTCGGTGTTCGGGCGGGCGGACGCGGACTTCGCGACCGTGCTGGCCGCGGTCGTCGCCGCCGGGATCTCCCAGGCCGAACGGCTCGAAGAGGTCCGCAAACTCGCCTTCACCGACCCGCTCACCGGTCTGGCCAACCGCCGTGCCGTCGATGTGCGGCTGGACGAGGCGGTAGAGCGGCACCGGGCGGACGGGGCGGTGGTCAGTCTGGTCGTCTGCGATCTCAACGGTCTGAAGCAGGTCAACGACACCCAGGGCCATGCGGTCGGCGACCGGCTGCTGGAACGTTTCGGCTCGGTGCTGTCCCGTTGCGGCGCCATGCTGCCCGGCGCGCTCGCGGCCCGGCTCGGCGGTGATGAGTTCTGTCTGCTCACGGTGGGCCCGGAGGTGGACGACGTGGTCCGGGTGGCCACCGAACTCTGCGAACGGGCAGCCGAGTTGGAGCAGGGGGACGGGGTGGCGTGCGGGATCGCGTCGACCGGTGATCCGATCGGCCCGGTGGTGTCGGCGCGGCGGCTGTTCCGGCTGGCGGACGCGGCCCAGTACCGGGCGAAGGCGGCCCGTTCGGTCAAACCGGTGGTGGCGGGGCGCGACGGCGAGGTGCTCCGGCTGGCCGACTCGCCGCCCAAGCCCGCGCACGACCGCCGCCATCTGCGGGGCAGCCGTCCCTGAATGCCGCGCCGATCGGTAAGGGGTCAACCGCGCGACCACTAGTGACATGAAGGGATTCAGTCCGTACGCTTCTGAATATGGATATGCATACAGTCGTGGTGGGGACGTCCGGGACCACCGCTCAGGACGTCATCGCCGTGGCCCGCGGCAACGCCCGTGTCGAGCTCTCCGCAGCCGCCGTCGACGCGCTCGCCGCCGCCCGCACGATCGTGGACGCGCTGGCCGCCAAGCCCGAGCCGGTCTACGGCGTCTCCACCGGATTCGGGGCGCTGGCCAGCCGGCACATCAGCCAGGATCTCCGCGCACAGCTCCAGCGCAACATCGTCCGCTCGCACGCCGCCGGCATGGGGCCGCGCGTCGAGCGCGAGGTCGTCCGCGCGCTGATGTTCCTGCGGCTGAAGACGGTCGCCTCCGGGCACACCGGCGTACGCCCCGAGGTCGCGCAGACCATGGCCGACGTCCTCAACGCGGGCATCACGCCCGTCGTCCACGAGTACGGCTCGCTCGGCTGCTCCGGCGACCTGGCCCCGCTCTCCCACTGCGCCCTGGCGCTGATGGGCGAGGGCGACGCGGAGGGCCCCGACGGCACCGTGCGCCCCGCCGGTGAGCTGCTCGCCGCCCACGGCATCGCCCCGGTCGAACTGCGCGAGAAGGAGGGCCTCGCCCTCCTCAACGGCACCGACGGCATGCTCGGCATGCTCGTGATGGCCCTGGCCGACCTGAAGAACCTCTACACCTCCGCCGACATCACCGCCGCCCTCTCCCTGGAGGCGCTGCTCGGCACGGACAAGGTGCTCGCCCCGGAGCTGCACGCCATCCGCCCGCACCCGGGCCAGGGCGTCAGCGCCGACAACATGCTGCGGGTCCTCGCCGGATCGGGCCTCACCGGCCACCACCAGGACGACGCGCCCCGCGTGCAGGACGCCTACTCGGTGCGCTGCGCGCCCCAGGTCAACGGCGCGGGACGCGACACCCTCGACTACGCCGGGATCGTCGCGGGCCGCGAACTGGCCTCCGCCGTCGACAACCCCGTCGTCCTGCCCGACGGCCGGGTCGAGTCCAACGGGAATTTCCACGGCGCCCCCGTCGCGTACGTGCTCGACTTCCTGGCGATCGTCGCGGCCGACCTCGGCTCCATCACCGAGCGCCGCACCGACCGGCTGCTGGACAAGAACCGCTCGCACGGTCTGCCGCCGTTCCTCGCCGACGACGCCGGGGTGGACTCGGGCCTGATGATCGCCCAGTACACCCAGGCCGCCCTGGTCAGCGAGATGAAGCGGCTCGCGGTCCCGGCCTCGGCCGACTCGATCCCGTCCTCCGCGATGCAGGAGGACCACGTCTCCATGGGCTGGTCGGCGGCGCGCAAGCTCCGTACCGCCGTGGACAACCTCGCCCGGATCGTCGCCGTCGAGCTCTACGCGGCGACCCGCGCCATCGAACTGCGCGCCGCCCAGGGCCTCACCCCCGCGCCCGCCTCGCAGGCCGCCATCGAGGCGCTGCGCGCGGCAGGGGTCCAGGGACCGGGGCCGGACCGCTTCCTGTCGCCGGACCTGGCCGCGGCGGACGCGTTCGTGCGTGCGGGGAAGCTGGTCGCGGCGGTCGAGCCGGTGACCGGCCCGCTGGCCTAGGGCCTGTCCGGCGGAGGAAGCGTCGGTTTCTAGGCGGACAGGGCGTCGGCGCGGCGTGCCGAGTGGGAGACGAATGCCGCGCCGATGCCCAGGAACGCGACGCCGCCGATCAGATACGGGGTGGTGTCGGTCCCGGTCCCGGTGTCGGCCAGTCTCGGACCGGCCGCGGGGTCCCCGGCGCCGGCGGCCGGTTCGCTTTGTACGCCCGGGGCGCCGGCCGGTTCGTCCGTCGCGTTGGCGGACGGGACGAACCACAGGGCGGCCAGCAACGTGGCCGCGGCGGTGGCGGTCAGGAGCGGGCGACGAGCGACGACCACGGAATCGATCCCCCTTGTCACAGCCGTGAGTTAGGCGTGTGCGCCGATGCTAGTGAAAGCAGCGGGTCGTGGGAAAGCCGGGGGCGCGGGGAGCTTACGCTCCGGCACATGAGCACATCTGAGACATCACGGTTTGTTCGGCTTCGGGTCGAAATGCTGCTGGAGATCACGGACTCCGCGGCCCTCAGCGGCACCGCACTGGAGTCGATCGCCGTCGAGTACGGGGAACCGGGCGGTGAGTCCGCCGAGGAACGCATGCTCGCCGAGGACGCCGTACGGGAGGACGGCGCGGAGGCCCTCGCCTCCCTCGTCGACCCGTTCGACCTGGTCAGCGAGGTGCCCGGGGTCGAGCTCACCCAGGCGTCCTGGAGCAGCGAGATCGTCGACTACGACCCGGACGACCCGGACGCCTGGGACCTCGACGAGGAGGACGGCGAGGAGGACGACGAAGGGGACGACGAAGAGGGCGGTGGCGGCGTCCCGCACAATGGATGAGGACGACGACGGTCACGTCGCCGTGAGCGGCGGGACCAGCAGCTGGTGAACACCGGCCCCGGACCGCTTTCGCACGCGGACCGGGGCCGTGTCGTTCCCCGGTCGCCCTTACGTGATCGGCGTCGGGAACCACCGCAGCCGCGGACGCGTCGATGAGTGTTGTTCCCCACATCTTTCGTGGATGGGGAACGCAGGACCCTTTCCATGGGTTCTAGGACCATTGACGGGTTTCGCCGGGCGACGGCGGCTCTGCTCGGGGTTTTTGGGGATTCGGCAACGATGGAGAAGCGTGTGATGACGGACAGCAAGCGGCGCAGGGGCCTGATGGCCGCGTCCGCACTGCTCGGCGGCGTTCTGGTGCTCACTGCCTGCAACGACGGCGGGGACAAGAGCGGCGCCGACGGCTCGAAGAAGTCGCAGGCGGCAGAGGTCGACAAGGCGGCGGCCCAGGACGCCTCGGAAGCGCAGATAGCGATCTCGCCGAAGAACGGCGCGGCCAACGCGAGCATCAACAACGACGCCAAGGTCACCGTCGCCAAGGGCACGCTGTCCCAGGTCACCATGACCACCTCGGCCGGAGCCACGGTCAAGGGCACGCTCTCCGCCGACGGCAAGAGCTGGAAGCCGGACGTCCAGCTGGAGCGCTCGACCACGTACAAGATCGCCGCGACGGCGAAGGACTCCAAGGGCCGCGAGGCGCACGAGAACTCCTCCTTCACCACCGTCTCGCCCGCCAACAGCTTCATCGGGAACTTCACCCCCGAGGACGGCTCCACGGTCGGCGTCGGCATGCCGGTCTCGATCAACTTCAACAAGGCGATCACGGACAAGAAGGCCGTCCAGGCCGGTATCACCGTGACGTCCAGCAGCGGTCAGCAGGTCGTCGGCCACTGGTTCAACTCGCAGCGTCTCGACCTGCGCCCCGAGAACTACTGGCAGGGCGGCTCCACCGTCACGCTGAAGCTGGCGCTGGACGGCGTCGAGGGCGCGGACGGCGTCTTCGGCGTCCAGCAGAAGACGGTGACCTTCAAGGTCGGCCGCAACCAGGTCTCGACGGTCGACGCCAACACGAAGATGATGACCGTCACCCAGGACGGCAAGACGATCAAGACCATCCCGATCTCCTCCGGTTCCTCCGCCAACCCCACGTACAACGGGCAGATGGTGATCTCCGAGAAGTTCAAGGAGACCCGGATGAACGGTGCGACGGTCGGCTTCACCGACGACGACGGCAAGGGCGAGTACGACATCAAGGACGTGCCGCACGCCATGCGGCTGTCCACCTCGGGCACCTTCATCCACGGCAACTACTGGGGCGCGCGGTCGATCTTCGGCAGCGCCAACACCAGCCACGGCTGCGTCGGCCTCGCCGACGTGAAGGGCGCGAGCGACGCGAACCAGCCTGCCGCCTGGTTCTACAACAACTCCATGGTCGGCGACGTGGTCATCGTCAAGAACTCCCCGGACCGGACCATCACCCCCGACAACGGCCTCAACGGCTGGAACATGAGCTGGGCGGAGTGGACGGCGGGCTCCCAGGCCTGACCCGACCCCACGCGTCATCCCCGGCGCGAGCCGCTGGTCGTGGCCGTAGGCGACGGCCGGCCCCCGAATCCCGTACGGAGGCGGGGGGACCCCGAGCCCCCCCCGCTCGCCGTGCCCCCCCCCCCCGCCTTCTTCCAGCCTCCTCCTCCCCCCCCCCCCCCCCCCCCGCCTCCCCCCCCCCACCCCCCCGCCTCCGGCGTTCGTAAGTCTTCTCATCCGACTCTCATCGCGGCCTCAACCCGCCATCACAAGCGCTCCATAGCGTCGCGCCATGTTCTTCACCTACCTCCGGCGCGAGCTGCGCCGCCGCAGAAAGGCGGCGCTGGTCGTCGCCTCGGGACTCGCGCTGGGCATCGCGCTGGTCATCGTCGTCAGCTCGGTCTCCTCCGGCATGAGCCGGGCCCAGGACAAGGTCCTGGAATCGCTGTACGGCCTCGGTACGGACATGACGGTCACCAAGGCCGCCGCCGCTCCCGGATCGGGCTCCGGGCGCCCGAAGTTCGAGTTCGACGCCAAGGGCGACGACGACAACGCGACGCAGAGCAGCGACCGCGTCATGGTCCAGGGCTTCCAGACGCTGGCCTCGTCGACCGTCACCACGATCGGCGGACAGAACGGTGTCGCCGGCGCCGTCGGCGGACTCAGCCTGAACGTGATGAAGGTCGACGGCCAGTTCAAGCGCGGCGAGTTCAGGCAGCAGGAGGGCACGGGCCAGAGCGGCCGGAGCGGCCCCGGCGGCCAGGGCGGCGGCGGGCAGCCGCAGGGCGAGGTCAGGGGCGGCGGTGCCGCCTTCGACGTCAACTCCTACACGGTGTACGGCACCGACGTCACCGAGCAGGCCATGGGTCCGCTGACCTCGTCGAAGATCACCGACGGCCGTACGTTCAAGGCGTCCGAGACCGACGCGAAGGTGGCCGTCGTCGACGCCGCGTACGCCAAGGAGAAGAAGCTCGGCGTCGGCAGGACCGTGACCGTCCACGGGACGAAGTTCACGATCGTCGGGGTCTCGACCGCCGACAGCGGTGACGCGGCGGCCAACCTCTACATCCCGCTGAAGCGGGCGCAGACCCTCGCCGACTCGAAGGACAAGGTCACCACGGTCTATGTGAAGGCCGCGGACTCGCAGCAGATCGACCAGGTCAAGTCCACCATCCAGAAGAACGTCCCGGGCACCACCGTCACCACCTCCGCGGATCTCGCCGACACCGTCTCCGGTTCGCTCTCCACCGCCTCCGACCTGGCCGCAGGCGTCGGGAAGTGGCTCTCGATCGCGGTACTGGCCGCCGCGTTCCTGGTGGCCGGCCTGCTCACCTCCTCGGCGGTCAGCCGCCGGGTACGGGAGTTCGGCACCCTGAAGGCGCTCGGCTGGAAGAGCGGCCGCGTCACCCGCCAGGTCGTCGGCGAGGCCCTCGTCAACGGGCTGCTGGGCGGCGTCCTCGGTATCGGCATCGGTCTCGCCGCTGCCTACATCGTGACCGCGATCAGCCCCACCCTCACCGCACAGCTCGGCTCGTCCGGCGGCGGCATGGGCGGCGGCATGGGTGGCGGCCGGTTCATGGGCGGACCGGGCGGGGCGGGCGCGTCCAAGACGCTCGACATCGCCCTGACCGCACCCGTCTCGCTCTCCGTCATCCTGATCGCCGTCGCGCTGGCCGTGGCGGGCGGGCTGATCGCGGGGGCCTTCGGCGGCTGGCGGGCCTCCCGGCTCCGGCCGGCCGACGCCCTGCGCCGCGTCGAATAGCCCGCCCCGCGCCCCATCCCCCCAGTCCCAGCAGGAGTTGACCCATGTACACGCTCAGAGACGTCACCAAGCGCTACACGCGCGGCAAGTCCACCGTCGACGCGCTCGCCGGCGTCGACCTGACCATCGAGGACGGCGGCCGGCTGGTCATCCAGGGCCCCACGGGCGGCGGCAAGTCCACCCTGCTCCAGATGCTCGGCGGTCTGGACCGACCCACGAGCGGCAGCGTCGAACTCGACGGCGTCGACCTCGCGAAGCTCAGCGAGGCCAAGCTCACCGGGGTGCGTGCCCAGAACATCGGCTTCGTCTTCCAGAGCTTCAACCTCATCCCGACGCTCACCGCCCAGGAGAACGTCGAGACCGCGCTCGTGCCGCTCGGCGGCCGGGCGGCCGAGCGCCGCAGGAGGGCCGCCGAGGCGCTGGACTCCGTCGGACTCGGTGAGCGGCTCGGACATCTGCCCGGCGAGATGTCCGGAGGCCAGCAGCAGCGGGTGGCAATCGCGCGGGCCCTGGTCAAGCAGCCGAAGGTGCTGCTCGCCGACGAACCCACCGGCAATCTCGACGAGTCGATGCGCGACGAGGTCATGGAGGTGCTGGAGACCATGTGGAAGGAGCACGGCCTGACCTTCGTCATGGTCACGCACGACAGCGCCATCGCGCGTCGGGCACCGCGTCTCGCGACCATCCGCAAGGGAAAGGTCACGATCACGGAGAACGCGACGGCCTGATACGGGACTTGCGGGGCGGGACGGGGCAGGCCGGGCCGGGCGGGGCGGGAGGTCAGCGGCGGGCGTCCGGCGCGGTCCGGTGGGCGGTGAGGTCGCCACGGCGGACCTGGCGCAGGCCCAGCGGATCGGCGTGCAGCTCGCCGTTCCCGCCGTTCCAGAGCGTGCTGCGGGGCAGGACACCGGGGCCCGAGAGGAGCGAGCGCAGCCCGTACCAGGGTTGCAGCGGCAGCCAGCACAGCCCGTACAGCCAGCGCCGCAGCAGCAGCCAGGGCCCCGGGCGCCCGGCGTCGGGCAGTCTGACCACCCGTATCCCCATGATCAGCTTGCCCGCGCCCGCCCCGGTGAACGCGGTGAGCACCACATGGTTGAGGAACGAGAAGGCGAGCGTCGGGCCGAGCAGCAGGCCGATCGCCTCGGTGACCCCGGCCGTGTCCACGTACGGCCGGACCAGTAAGCCGGCGGCCACCAGGCAGAGGTAGCAGTCGAGGCCGACGGCGAGATAGCGGCGCATGTCGCCCGCGCGTGGCGGTACGCGCGCCGCGCGCGGTTCGGCGTGGTACCCGGGCGCGGGCGGGAGGGCCGCGCGAGCCGTCGGCAGAGGCGGTCCGGAGAGGTTCCGGGTACGACCCTCACCCCGTGGAATTGTCATGACGGCATCATGTCTGATGAGGCGTCACCGTGTGCCCGGGAACCACACTCACACCGCCGTGCACCCCGCATTAGTCTCGCACCCATGACCGCCGCCATCACCGCCATGATCACCGCAGTAGTCGGCGTGCTCGGCACCCTCCTCGCCCCGGTGTTCGTGCAGCGGCTGACCGTACGCCAGCGCGCCGAGGAGTCCCGACTGGCGGGCGAGCAGCGGAAGTTCGAGGAGCGACGCACCCAGTACACGGCCATGAACCGGGCCTCCCGGCAGTTCCACACCCTGCTCAAGGACGCCCTGCACCGCATCCGTGACGGCGTCTACACGGAGCAGGAACGCACCCAGCTGGAAGAGGCCCGCCTCGACCACCGAGACCGCTACGCCGAGGCGCAGATGATCGTCCCCGAACGGATACTCCAGGCGTCCCGCGACCTCAACCGGGTGCTCGCCGCCGGTGACGGCACCGTCAAACGCCTCGACCGGGGCCTCGCCCGGGACGGCGAGAGCGTCGAGCAGGCCCTGGAGGACCTGAAGGCGGCCGACCCCTTCCTCGACACGATGCGGGAGCTGATGCGTCGGGACCTCGGCGTCACGGACTGACCCCGGCGTCACGGACTGACCCTGGTGCCAGGGACTGACCCTCGGCGTCGCGGACCGCCCCCCAACGCCACCTGCAAGGCCCCGATGCCCCGCCCGCTCCGTCAGCACGACCCGAACGGCCACAGCCGGTAGTGCGAGTCCAGCCGGTACTCGCCGGCCCGCTCCACCGTCAGCCGCGTCCACTCGCCGTCCTGCCGCAGGCACCCGCCGCCGTCCGCCCGGAGCCACGGCGAGTAGGCGATCCGTACCGTCACCGACCCGGCGGCGGGCATCCGCACCACCAGGGAGGCGTCGTCCCCGCGTACGACGGCGCCCGGCGCGGAGACCAGCGGCACGGCCTCTCGCACCCGGTAGATCCGCCACTCCGCGTCCTGCCACACCGGCTCCAGCCAGTCCGCCCCGCGCCGGACGATCGCCGCCTCCGCCTCGGCCGGCCCGTCCGGCCTGCCGCTGTGCAGCACGACGAGGCCCACGCTCCACCGGTCCAGCCAGGCCCGGTACGTCGCCGGGGTCGGCTTCCCCCCGTAGAACAGCCGCCCGCGTGCCACGTCGAGCTGCCGGTTCCAGCCGCGCGCCATGTTCACGTACGGGGCGAGCACCGTCGCCTCGCGGTGATTGCGGGCCGGTACGACCTCCACCCGGGTCCGCTCGGCGCCGAGCCGGCGCAGCTCGGTGACCACGCCGTCGGTGTGCTCCGCCCAGGCGGGCACGGCGTTGGAGACCCGCAGATCGTCATCGGTCTTGTTGATCAGCCAGCCCGAGTTGCACGCCAGCGTCCCGGCGAGCACCACGGCCTGTACCCGCACCAGCGTGCCGCCCCGCGCCCAGCTCGGCAGGACGGTCAGCAGCGCCGCCAGCAGCACGGGCGGGCCGGCCAGCCCCACCAGCCGCTCCACGTTCGTCCCGATGGGCGAGGGGGTCAGGAAGGTCAGGACGACCCCGACCGCGTACACCAGGCCCGCGAACCGGACCACCCGCCAGCCGCCCTCGCGCGGCGCCGCGAGCCACAGGACCGCGCAGGCCACCAACGGCATCCACAGCCTGCTCACCGCCATCGGCTGTTCGCCCGTGAACGGGAACACCACCGTCGTCGCGGCCACCACCACGAACGGCGGCACGACGAGCACGGCCGCCCGCCGCCACTGCCGGGCCATCCCGTACGCCGCGCCCGCCACCACCAGGAACAGCCCCGCCACCGGACTCGCCGCCGTCGCCAGCGCCGCGCAGCCCGCCGTGAGGCCCGTACGACGCCGTACGTACAGCAGCGCGACCAGCCCGATCGCGACGCCCAGCGCGAACGTCGTGCGCCCGGACGCGACATTGCACCAGAGCGTCAGCGAACCCAGCACCGCGACCGCGACCGGCCACCGCACCCCGCTCCGCACACAGAGCCGCCCCAGCGCCCACGACCCGCAGAGCCCGGCGGCGACGGTCACCGTCCGCACCCCGAACACCGCCATGAGCGGTGGGGTCAGCAGGCTGTAGTTGGCGGTGTGCATCCCGCCGTACCAGGAGAGGTTGTACGCGGACCCGGGATGCCGGGAGGCGAAGCCGGCCCAGGCGAGCTGCGCCGCCAGATCACCGCCGCCGGTGGCCAGCACCAGCGCCCACAGCAGGTACAGCGGCACGACGACGAGCACCGCGACACCCGGCACCCACCACCGCGCCGAGTCCGAGTCCGCTGCCGAGTCCGCTCCGGTGGAGCCCCGCCCGTCCTGCCTGCCGCGACCCCTGTCGCGCGTCCCGGTGCCCTCGGTGATCCCCACCCGGCAAACCCTAGCGGCGCCCTCCGGACCGGACCGCGGCCTTCGCGCACCGGCACCGTGGTGCAGCTGTCTACACCATGGATCCGGGGGACCGGCCCCTCGTGGCCGCCGCCTCCCACCAGCAACATGGAGTCATCACGAGACACCGTCCCGACCACGGAGGAATCCCATGAAAGCACTGCTCTGGTTCGTGTTCTGCGCGGCGATAGCCGCGAACGTCTCGCTCAACTTCCTGGTGGGGGAGAGCGGTCTGCAGATCGCGCTGAGCGTGGTCGCTGGGGTGGTCGCCCTCGCGTCCGGCGCAGGGCTGTGGATGCTGCGCCGCGAGGCGCGAGTGTAGTCCGTGTCCCACTGTGCGGGTCCCGTTGAAGGACTTCCGGAGCGACTGGGACAATCGACATGCCACAACGGTTCTGTACGTCGCTTCCGTGAGCCGCAGAGCGTGCGATGTCTGGGCGACGCCCTCAATGGCGAGGGGGGACCGCCGGCGCCCCCGGGACGGGGGCGTCTTCGCGCGCATGCCCATCGACGGAAGGTCTTGACCTGATGCAGGCCACCCCTGATTCCGTAACCCCGCACGCCACCGAGAGCCGCGTCATCGAGCCGCTGTACGCCGAGATCCTCCGGCGCAACCAGGGCGAGAAGGAATTCCACCAGGCGGTGCGGGAGGTCCTGGAGACCCTCGGCCCGGTCCTCGCGAAGCGGCCGGAGTTCGTGGACGCCCGGATCATCGAGCGCGTGTGCGAGCCGGAGCGCCAGCTCATCTTCCGGGTGCCGTGGTCGGACGACTCCGGCGACATCCACGTGAACCGCGGCTTCCGGGTCGAGTTCAGCAGCTCGCTCGGACCGTACAAGGGCGGGCTGCGCTTCCACCCCTCGGTCAACCTCGGCATCGTGAAGTTCCTCGGCTTCGAGCAGATCTTCAAGAACGCGCTCACCGGCATGCCCATCGGCGGCGGCAAGGGCGGCGCGGACTTCGACCCCAAGGGCCGCTCGGACGCCGAGATCATGCGGTTCTGCCAGTCGTTCATGACCGAACTCCACCGCCACCTCGGCGAGTACACCGATGTCCCCGCCGGTGACATCGGCGTCGGCGGCCGGGAGATCGGCTACCTGTTCGGCCAGTACAAGCGGATCACCAACCGCTACGAGTCCGGCGTACTCACCGGGAAGGGCCTCGGCTGGGGCGGTGCCCAGGCGCGCACCGAGGCGACCGGCTACGGCTGTGTCATGTTCACCGCCGAGATGCTCCGCAGCCGGGGCGAGTCCCTCGACGGCCAGCGCATCGTCGTCTCGGGCTCGGGCAATGTCGCGATCTACGCGATCGAGAAGGCCCAGCAGCTCGGTGCGACCGTGCTGACCTGCTCCGACTCCAACGGCTACGTCGTGGACGAGAAGGGCATCGACCTCGCCCTCCTCAAGGAGATCAAGGAGGCCGGCCGCGGCCGCGTCTCCGAGTACGCGGAACGCCGCGGCGAGCACGTCAAGTACGTCTCCGGCACCGGCGTCTGGAACGTCCCCTGCGACGTGGCCCTGCCCTGCGCCACCCAGAACGAACTCCACGAGGCCGACGCCCTGGCCCTGGTGCGCCACGGTGTGAAGGCGGTCGCCGAGGGCGCCAACATGCCCACCACCCCCGAGGCCGTACGCGTCCTCCAGGAGGCGGGCGTCGCCTTCGCCCCCGGCAAGGCGGCCAACGCGGGCGGCGTGGCCACCAGCGCCCTGGAGATGCAGCAGAACGCCTCCCGCGACTCCTGGACCTTCGCCCACACCGAGGAGCGCCTCGCGGAGATCATGCGCCACATCCACGACTCCTGCTACACCACCGCGGAGCGCTACGGCAGCCCCGGCAACTACGTGGTCGGCGCCAACATCGCCGGCTTCGAGCTCGTCGCGGACGCGATGCTGGCACAGGGCCTGATCTGACCCGAAACCCTGGCACCAACCCCGGCCCGGCCGCCTCGCGCGGCCGGGCCCGGTCGTGTCAGGCAGCCGCCGCGACGCGGCGCCGAAAGGTCTCCGCCAGCCCCGTGTTCACGACCACCACCACCCCGAAGAACACCGCCGCCCCCGGATGCCCCACCGCGTGGACCGCGTACACGCCACAGCCGAGCACCACCGCCTTGACGAGCAGAACCCCCGCGAGCGGTGGCCGGAAACGGGCGCGAGGGGCTGCGAACATCGCCCAGACCACGGCGGCGACCGCGGGCGCCCCGATCCCGAGCAGCAGCCGGGAAGCCACCCCGTCCCCGGTGGTGAAACCCCACCAGCCCAGAGCGGCCAGCGCCGCCAACTCGACTACGAACGCCACGACTTCATTGATCACGAACCAGGGCCGCCCGGCCGGGGAGGCGGGAATGCTGTGGCCTTCGCTCGTCATCGGTGGCCGGCCCTCTTCGTGCGGTGGTTGATCCCGCCGGAATTGTTTCCGGCGCGAGTGCGGTGGCTCATTCTCCCCGATGCCGGGCCCGTTGACCGCATGAATCCGAGAGGCAGCGCGCCTGCCCGTACCTCCCGATCCCTGCCCTGCGCGAAGCGACGGGCGGCAGGGACGGGCAGGCCGGGAGTGTCCGGCACAACCCGATGGTGCTCATGTTGACGAGGATGGTGGCCGCCTCCTGCTGATCGCGGGAGACGGCCACGGCACCGGGGCTGCACGTCGGTGGTTCGCTCGTGCACGGCCTCTCCGACGGCGAGGCCGTGGCCCGGTGTTACACCCAGCGGACGATGTCGACCGTGTCGTTCGTCTGCGGGGGCTCCTGGAGGGACTGGTGCGGGAACAGCGGGCGGATTGTTTCCTCGTCCGTGTCGATGAGCACGGCGAGGTGGTTGGTGTTGTTCACCCACGAGGAGACTTCGTCGGCCGCGGTGGGGCCGTTGACGCCGCCGCTCATGGGCAGGTCGCGCAGGTCGACGTGGTGGCCGGCGCCGATGCCGTAGGCCGGGCCTCGATTGTTGTAGTCGCGGTACAGGCACAGGGTGGCGGGCGGGCACGGCTCGCTGTCCTGGAGCTTGACCACGCCGGGCGGCAGGTGGTTGGCAGCGGCGTCGGCAGTGGTGGTGCCGGGGAACAGCACGATGACCACGGCTGCGGCTGCCGAGGCGGCCACGCGGGCCAGACTGCTGGGTCGCTGGAAGCTGGTCGTCATCACGTCTCTCCAAGGGGCTGATCGCCTGGCCGTGCCGGGCGTGCATGGAACGGGTTCGGCCCCCGGGCGTTCTGGCACCGGCCCCGGGGTCGACCGGGAGCCGTGGATCCCGCGGTGGGCGGCTCCACTTCTCAGAGAGGAAATTACTCAAAGTATTCATCTTATAACTAAAGGTGGCCGCGCTGACGCGTCAGTCGTACCCGGCTGGCGGAGAGAAGCGGTGCGGGGCGTCAGCTCCCGCCGAGGTCGGTGCAGTGCGCGATCGTCGCATCGTCCGCCGCCACCGCGTGGCGGGCCTCCGCCTGCCGGACACGACGGATGATCTCGGCGGGGCCGCTCGATGCCAGGAGGGCCATGGCCCCCGGCCAGTCGACGAGCCGGAACCGGTCCACGATGCGGCCGGCGCCGTTGCTGAGCAGGGCGGCACCGGTCAGCCCGGAGACCGGACAGCTTCCGGTGATCGCTTCGTCCGCCGCCCGCGGGTCGTCCTTGGCCACCCAGAAACCGCCCGGCTGGTTCCGGTTGGCCCGTAGCTCCCGGAGGATTCGGTGGTACTCGTCGCTCCCCTCGGCGGCGGCTTCGAGCGCGGACGCGTAGGGGCGGCTGATGATCACTTCCCGGGGATCGGAGACGACGCGCGGCGCACCGTCCGCCCGGTCGAGCACGAGGACCGAGTCACCGAGCACCAGGTACTCGACGAGGCCGTCGGACAGGCGCAGGACGGCCACGGCTGCCGACGGGCTGATCGGGGCGGCTACGTCGCAGGTGTCCCGGTGATCGTCCGTCACCTGCTCGATGGCCGCGGCCAGCAGCTCCGAGAGGCTGCGGTCGCGCGCGAGGGACACGAGGCCGAGGAGGCTGCCTCCCAGGCGGTTGGCGTACCAGGCCACGCCGTGCCGGCAGACCGATGCGGTGCCGGGGATGCCGGCACCGTCGATCAGCACCGCTGCCGTGGGCAGGGCGCCGGTGAAGTCCTCGTTCGTGCGGCCGGTCCGCGCCGCAGCGCTCGTCATCGTCACCCGCATGTCCTGACCCCGCCCTCCCGCCGATCGGGCCGCGCGTCCCGCCCCAGGACCCGTCCGGATCACGGGCGGTAATCGTACGGATGCGTTCCAAGGCGGCCCACAGTTTCTGGGGCCTGCTCCGATGCACTTCCGGCGGGTCGGTCCACGCGGCGGACGCGCGTGCCCATGACTCGTCGGGATGGACGAGGCGGGCGGTTTGAGTGCGGTCGTCGCGTCAGTTGCTCATGGAACCGGCACCGGTGGCGCTACGCTGCTGCGACGTGCAGGAGACGCGTCTCGACACTACTCGGATCCGGGCGGCTCGCCGGGTAATCGACCCGGTCTTTCTCGACACTCCGCTGTACCGCTGCGAGGCGCTGGAGCCCGGCCTCGGGTGCACGGTGAGCGTCAAGCTCGAAACGGCGAACCCGGTCCGCAGCTTCAAGGCCCGCGGCACCGAGGTGGTCGCGAGCCGGCTGGCCGACAATGCCTCGCGAGCCGCGGTGTGCGCGAGCGCGGGCAACCTTGGCCAGGCCCTCGCGTGGTCCGGTCGCGGCCGGGGGCTCGACATCACCGTCGTGGCATCCCGCTTTGCGACTCGGGCCAAGCTTGATCGCATCCGCGCACTGGGCGCCGGGTTGGAGCTGGTGGACGGCGACCACGAGATGGCGCGCGAGCGCGCCGCGGCCATCGCACGGTACGACGGCATCCGGCTGGTCGAAGACAGCCTGGACATCGAGACCTGCGAGGGTGCGGCGACCATCGGCCTGGAACTGGTGGACGCCGCGCCGTCGTTCGACACCGTCCTGATTGCTCTCGGCGGCGGGGCGCTGGCCACCGGCGTGGGTCATGTGGTGAAGGCATTGGCGCCCGGAGTCGAGGTGATCTGCGTCCAGCCGCTGGGCGCACCGGCGCTGACACACTCGTGGCGCAGGCGACGTGTCGTCACCACCGACTCGACCGACACCATCGCTGACGGCGTCGCCGGCCGGCATCCCATCCCGGCCGTCCTGGACGACCTCCTCCTGGTCGCCGACGACGCCGTCCTGGTCCAGGAGGCATCGATCATCGCCGGTATGCGGATGCTCCTCGACCACGCCGGCCTCGTCGTCGAACCTTCGGCCGCGCTCGGCATCGCGGCGATCCTCGAAGACCGTGACCGCTTCGCCGGCCGACACGTCGTCACCATCGTGTGCGGCAGCAACGTCGACATGGACGCCTACCATCGCTGGGTCGGCGCGGCTCCCCTCCACAGGTCTTGACAATTGCTCCACTCGCAGGGACAGGCGCCAGGTCCGTGACGACCGGAACGAGGCAGTTACGCAGGATGGGTCCGCGACTTGTTGTGGCTGACCGCCGCGAACAGCCTGCGCGCATGGGTCGCGAAGCCCACAGGGAGCCTTCAGCCCTCGGCCTTCGCCACCCCGATCGGGCACGAGACCCCCGTGCCGCCGATCCCGCAGTAGCCTGCCGGGTTCTTGTCGAGGTACTGCTGGTGGTACGCCTCGGCCGGCCAGAACGTGCGGCCCTCCGCCGGGAGGATCTCCGTGGTGATCGTGGAGTGGCCGGAGGCCGTGAGGACCTTCTGGTACGCCTCGCGGGAGGCTGCCACGGCGGCCTCCTGCTCGGGGGAGTGGGTGTAGATCGCCGAGCGGTACTGGGTGCCCACGTCGTTGCCCTGGCGGAAGCCCTGGGTCGGGTCGTGGGACTCCCAGAAGAGCTTCAGCAGCTCGGCGTACGAGACGGTCTTCGGGTCGAAGACGACGCGGACCGCCTCGGTGTGGCCGGTCAGGCCCGAGCAGACCTCTTCGTACGCGGGGTTCTCCGTGTAGCCGCCCTGGTAGCCGACGAGCGTCGTCCAGACGCCGTCCGTCTGCCAGAACTTGCGCTCGGCACCCCAGAAACAGCCCAGCGCGAAGTCCGCGACCTCCAGACCCGGCGGGTACGGGCCGAGCAGCTGGTTGCCGAGGACCGTGTGGTGGGACGGGACGGTGAATTCGGGGGTGGGGCGGCCCTTCAGGGCCTCCTCCGGGGTGGGGAGCTGAGGGGTGCGTCGTTGCAGGAACATGCGGGGGCTCCTCCTGGGGTGGGTGTGCAGTGCGTACAACACGGCGGGAGCGCCATGGATTCCGCCCGCCGGGGCCGGGCCCTACCGCGGCAGCGTCGCCGGGCTGCCGCCGTTCGCCTCGTAGCCGGCCACCGCCAGCGCCCGGTAGACCGTGTACTCGGCGGCCGGGTCGGGGTCCTGCGTCCACGGCAGCGCGCCCACGTGGCCGTCGATGTGGACGAGCTGGTTCATCGCCTCCGACCAGCGCTCCATCCGGACGAGGAAGAGGACCAGCAGATGGCGGACGTGCGCGAGCATCGGGTCGTCGGGCCGGGCCGCGTGCACCGCGAACAGGGCGCCCTCGACCGCCTTGGTCACCACCAGGCCGCGGTAGAAGCCCTGCACCAGATTGACCTCGGGCAGATGCTCGTACACCGCGAAGAGCGGCAGCGCGGCCAGCAGCGAGCCCTGCGGGGCGCGGGCGGCGGCCGCGGTGGCGAAGCGGTCGGCGTCCTCACGCGAACCGTGCCACTTCTCGCACCAGTAGTGCAGCGCGGCGATGTGCGCGCCCATGTGGGCCGGGGCCCGGTCCATCACCTTCGCCCAGAGCCGGTCGAACTCCTCGTGGGAGTAGCCGAGTCCGCGGGAGACGGCCAGTTCGGTGAGGTACGGAACGGGGTCGCCCGGCGCCAGCAGCGCCGCCTCGCCGCAGACCGTGCGGGCCTCCTCCAGGATGATGCGGAAGTCGTCCGTCCCCGCGGTCGACGAACGCCATGCCTGCTGCACCAGGAACTCGGCGTGCACCGCCGCACCGCCCGCGTCCTTCGGCGCCTCCGCCCGCCACTTGCGCAGCCACGCACCACCGACACCGGGCTGCTGCGCCAGCTCCAGCGAGGCGGCGCCGGCGAAGGCCTGCACCCGCTGCCACCGCACCTCGCCCTCCTTGGGCGTACCGGCCAGCAGCTGCGAGGCCGCCCGCCAGTCCTGGGAACGCTGCACGACATCGAGCACATCGAGAAGATCCTGGTCCGGGCCCGGCAGCCGGATGTCCAGTTCCTCCTGGCGCACGAAGCCGTAGGCGTCCGGGTCGGCGGCGTCCGGGGAACCCGGCGCGACCTGGCGGATTCCGCCGCGGCGGCGCAGCACGAAGGGGCCGACGACCGCGGCGAGCATGCACAGGGCGAGCAGGAACCAGAGAATCTCCATGCCCCCATTGTCACCGGACGGCCCGGTAGTCCGGTGGGCGCCCTCGCGACGAACTACGCTCGGGCCCCATGAGCGACCAGCACAGCTTCGAGACCCTCGCGATCCACGCGGGAAACACCGCCGATCCCCTCACCGGCGCCGTTGTTCCGCCCATTTACCAGGTGTCCACGTACAAGCAGGACGGTGTGGGCGGACTGCGCGGCGGCTACGAGTACAGCCGCAGCGCCAACCCGACCCGTACCGCCCTGGAGGAGAACCTCGCGGCCCTGGAGGGCGGCCGCCGCGGACTCGCCTTCGCCTCCGGCCTCGCCGCCGAGGACTGCCTGCTCCGTACGCTGCTGACCCCCGGCGACCATGTGGTCATCCCGAACGACGCCTACGGCGGCACGTTCCGGCTGTTCGCGAAGGTCGTCTCGCGGTGGGGCGTCGAGTTCTCCGTCGCCGACACCTCGGACGTGGCGGCGGTCCGGGCGGCGATCACCCCGCGCACCAAGGCGATCTGGGTGGAGACCCCGTCCAACCCGCTGCTCGGCATCACCGACATCGCCGCGATTGCCGGTGTGGCCCGCGCCGCGGGTGCGCGCCTGGTGGTCGACAACACCTTCGCCAGCCCCTACCTCCAGCAGCCCCTGGCCCTGGGTGCCGATGTGGTGGTGCACTCCACCACGAAGTACATGGGCGGCCACTCGGACGTCGTCGGCGGCGCGCTGATCGTCAACGACCCCGAACTCGCCGAGGAGTTGGCGTACCACCAGAACGCGATGGGCGCGGTCGCCGGACCGTTCGACGCCTGGCTGGTGCTGCGCGGCATCAAGACCCTGGCGGTCCGCATGGACCGGCACAGCGAGAACGCCACCAAGGTCACAGATCTGCTGACCCGGCACCCCAAGGTCACCCAGGTCCTCTACCCGGGGCTGCCCGAGCACCCGGGCCACGAGATCGCCGCCAAGCAGATGAAGGCGTTCGGCGGCATGGTGTCCTTCCGGGTCGAGGGCGGCGAGGAGGCGGCGGTCCAGGTCTGCAACCGGGCGAAGCTGTTCACCCTCGGTGAGTCGCTGGGCGGCGTCGAGTCGCTCGTGGAGCACCCCGGCCGCATGACGCACGCCTCGGCGGCGGGCTCCCCGCTGGAGGTGCCGGCCGACCTCGTCCGCGTCTCCGTCGGCATCGAGAACGCCGACGACCTGCTGGCCGACCTGACGCAGGCGCTCGGCTAGGGGTTCTTCTCCAGGAAATCCGGGCGGGCCCGCACACTCGGGTCCGCCCGGCCGCCCGCGGCGTGTCAGGCGTCGACCTTCTCGTCCTCCAGCATCGCCCGGATCTGTTCGCGCAGTTCCGGGCTGTCGCTGTGCTCATGGACGGAGACCGCATGCTCCGTCGCGGCCCGTACGACTTCCTCTTCCTCACCGGAGATGGTGAGCGAGCAGTGCGACACACTCGGATGCTTGCGGCAGTCAGCGATCTTCCTGGTCATGGCAGCCTCCTCGGCTGGTCCCGCATGCCGCCCATTCCAGGATAGTTCGCCCGGAATTGCCGCTCACCAGCCCTCCAGCGGCGTCGTCTCGGAGGGGGGCGCCTGCCAGGGATGCGCCGCCATCGCCCAGACCGTGAAGGCCACCACCGCGGCGCACGCCACCAGCAGCATCAGCCGGCGGGCGAACAGCCGCCGGCGCAGCAGCCTGCCGCCGCGCTCCGCCACCCGCTGCGCCAGATCGGCGGGCACCTGGGGATGCGGGCCGTCCAGCATCCGCCGGACCTCGTCCTCCCGGTCGCCGCCGCGGCTCACCGCGCGACCCCCAGCGGACCCGGTGTGCCCCGCCGCGCCGTGGGCCGGCGGGTGCCGCGCATCGTGGCCACCGAGCGGTTGCAGACCGCCCGCACCCGCTCCACCGGAAGGCCGAGCAGCGCCGCGGTCTGCTCCTCCGCGACCCCCTCGTACAGCCGCAGTACGAGGACGAGGCGTTCCTGCGGCGTCAGTGGGTCCAGCAGCCCGCCGCGCGGCCGCTGGTGCCGCCAGACCTCGTGGGCGAACCGGACGGCGAGCTCGCGCCGGGTGCGGTCGTACGGATCCTCGCCGCGCAGCCGGTCCCACTGCGCGTACGTGCGCGCCAGGGCGGCCGTGAGCAGCTGCTGGGCCCGGGGATTGGCTCCCGGCGGACGGATGGGCTCGGCGGTGAGCAGCGTGGCGGTGTGCAGCAGACGGCCGGCCGCGCCCGCGACGAAGGTCTCGAACTCCTGGGCGCGGCGCCGCTCCCGGCCCGTCTGGCGCTCTCGCACAGTCCACATACGAGCCGCTGCGGGGCCCCCGGTCAAGAGGTGTGCAGCAGGTCGGTCCGGACCCGGAGCTTCCGTCAGCCGGCCGGGGGCGCCTGGTGCGAGGTCTGGCGGGCGGCCAGCGAGGTGTTGAACCGGGTGAGCAGTGCGCAGAAGGTCTCGCGCTCCTCGGCCGTCCAGCCGTCCGTCACCTGGGTCATGAGCTCGCGCCGGGAGCCGCGGACCTCGTCCAGTCGCGCCTGGCCGCGCGGCGACAGCTGGAGCACGACGGCCCGGCCGTCCTCGGGGTGCGAGGTGCGCTTGACCAGTCCGGTGTCGACGAGCGGTGCGACCTGCCGGGTCACGGTCGAGGAGTCGATCCCCATGCCCGCGGCGAGTGCCTTGACGCCCATCGGGCCTTCCCGGTCCAGCCGGTTGAGCAGCAGATAGGCGGCCCGGTCCATGGAATTGCGCACCTGGCCGACACCGCCGAGGCGGGTCTGCTCGGCACGGCGGGCGAATACCGCGACCTGGTGCTGCAGAGCGTCGAGGACGTGGTCGGAACCCGTGGGTTCGGGGGCGGCGCCCCCGGAAGGAGACGCAGCTGTCGTCATGTCCTGAGGGGGCATGGCCGGGGGCTCTCTTCGTGCGGTGTCGGATGGGTGGGGGACAGAGTACGCGGCCACGGGGCAACGCGTACCAGCGCTGCACAAACCTGTGGACAACGGTCCAGGAGGGCGCCGGACGCGGCGGTCGCAGCCCTGCCGAGCGGCGGGACCTGCGGGCCGAGCTGCAAGACTTACGGTATGAACTTCCGCGTGACCGGCCACTTCCCCCCGCTGATCCTCGACGACATCCGCGGGGCGCAGAAGATGCTCTCCGGCGTGGCCAGGGTGACCGCCATGGAAGGCAGCCGCCACCTGAGCGACCTCGTGGGCGCGCCGGTCCATTTCAAGTGCGAGAACCTCCAGCGGACCGGCTCGTTCAAACTGCGTGGCGCGTATGTGCGGATCGCGGGCCTTTCCCCGGTGGAGCGGGCGGCCGGAGTCGTCGCCGCGAGCGCCGGAAACCATGCGCAGGGTGTCGCACTCGCGTCTGCGCTGCTCGGCGTACGGTCCACGGTCTTCATGCCGGTCGGGGCGCCGCTGCCGAAGGTGGCCGCCACCCGGCAGTACGGGGCGCAGGTCCGGCTGCACGGACATGTCGTCGACGAGACGCTCGCCGCCGCGCAGGAGTACGCGCGGGAGACCGGTGCGGTCTTCATCCATCCCTTCGACCACCCGGACATCATCGCCGGACAGGGCACGGTGGGCCTGGAGATCCTCGAACAGTGCCCCGAGGTGCGCACCATCGTCGTGGGGATCGGCGGCGGTGGTCTCGCGGCGGGCATCGCGGTGGCGGTCAAGGCGGTCCGGCCCGATGTGCGGATCGTCGGGGTGCAGGCGGCGGGTGCGGCCTGCTATCCGCCCTCGCTGGCCGTGGGCCATCCGGTGTCGATCGGTTCGCTGAACACGATGGCGGACGGCATCAAGGTGGGGCGCCCCGGCGATGTGCCGTTCGAGCTGGTCAGGGAGCTGGTCGACGAGGTCCGTACGGTCTCCGAGGACGAGCTGTCCAGTGCGCTGCTGCTCTGTCTGGAGCGGGCGAAGCTGGTGGTGGAGCCGGCCGGTGCGAGCCCGGTCGCGGCGTTGCTGAGCGATCCGAAGTCGTTCCGCGGGCCGGTGGTCGCGCTGCTCTCGGGCGGCAATGTGGACCCGCTGCTGATGCAGCGCATCCTGACCCACGGCATGGTGGCGGCCGGCCGTTACCTGAGTCTGCGGCTGCGGCTGACGGACCGCCCCGGTGCGCTGGCCACCCTGCTGGGCGTGCTCTCGGTGGTCGACGCCAATGTGCTCGACATCGGTCATGTGCGGACCGATCCCCGGCTCGGGCTCACCGAGGTCGAGGTGGAGCTCCAGCTGGAGACGAAGGGGCCGGAGCACTGCACGGAGGTCTCGGCGGCCCTGCGGGACGCGGGCTACCTGGTGATGAGCTGACCCTTGCCTGTCGCGATGTGCCGCCAGGCGCGGAAGGACCGACCGGGTCGAACCGGGCTGCGCCGCGCTCGCCCCGGGTGCTCTTCGGCAACCCGGGTGTGTCGCTGTCGGACGCCTGGCCGATGGTGCACCCGGTCGGGGCGTCGCTGATCCGGTCACTGCTGATCCTGGTGGTCTTGCGCACCCTCGCGGTGCGCAAGTACCGGCAGGCGGCGGTCCGAGGACTGCCGCACACGCGAGGAGCCCCCGGCCCGTCGGGCCGGGGGCTCCTCGCGTCGGTGGTGCGGGATCAGCCGGTGTACGGCTTCGCCGCGAGGATCTTCACGGTGGCCGTCTTGCCGTTCGGCAGCTCGTACTCGGCGTCCTCGCCCATCCGCTTGCCGTTCACGCCGGTGCCGAGCGGCGACTGCGGGGAGTACGTCTCGATGTCCGAGCTCGCGTACTCGCGCGAGGCGAGCAGGAAGGTCATCGTGTCGTCCGGGTCGTCGTCGAAGGAGATCGTCACGACCATGCCGGGCTCGACCACGCCGTCGTCGGCAGGTGCCTCGCCGACCTTCGCGTGCTCCAGGAGCTGGGTCAGCTGGCGCACCCGGAGCTCCATCTTGCCCTGCTCCTCCTTGGCCGCGTGGTACCCGCCGTTCTCGCGCAGGTCGCCCTCCTCACGGGCCGCCGCGATCTTTACGGCGATCTCCGTGCGCGCGGGACCAGACAGGTACTCCAGCTCGGCCTTGAGCTGGTTGTACGCCTCCTGCGTGAGCCAGGTGACGTTTTCGCTGGTCTGGGTCACAGGGTGCTCCTCGTCGGTACTGGGAATACAAAGCATCGCCCTACCCGTAAGCATGTGCTTCCACGGGTGGGCGAAACCACGAGCCTAACAATTCCGCAGGAAAAGGGGGAGAAGGTAAAACGACGGGACCACGTATGCGCAGGTCGAGCCCGGGAACGGTGGGTCAGGGCCGGCGTGCGCCGGTCAATGCGAGGCCCCGTCGTCGACGGTGCAGCCCAGCAGCTCGACGCTGGTCGCCCTGGACGTCGTACGCAGCGTCAGGATCCGGTCGATCCGGTCCGTGCGCTCGTCGAAGCGGAAGTCCTTGCGGGCCACGTCGCTGCCGTCCTCGTGCTGCGCGCGCAGGGTGCAGTAGCCCTCGGCGTCCTTGTCCTTGCGCACTTCGAGGTGGATGTCGACCCGCTCGTCCGAGACGACCTTGCGCTTGATCACCTCGGCGCTGATGCCCTGGCCGGCGACGTAGTCGTAACCGATCCAGCCGACCACACCGAGAAGCGCGACGCCCAGCACCGAGCCGATGATCTTCAGCCGGCGGTCCGCGCGCTGGTCCGCGGAGCGGCCGTAGCGGTTCTCCGGAGGCGCCTCGGGCACCGCGGTCATGATCGTTCCTCCTGGGCCGGGGATCGAGGAATTTTCCACCCCCCGGTTCGGTCACTATAGAAGCCTGCCCATGCGCCGAATCACTGAGGATCGAGTCTTGACCGAGCAGCTGCGACTGATGGCCGTCCACGCCCACCCCGACGACGAGTCGAGCAAGGGCGCGGCCACCATGGCGAAGTATGTGTCCGAGGGGGTGGACGTGCTGGTGGTGACCTGCACGGGAGGAGAGCGCGGCTCCATCCTCAACCCGAAGCTCCAGGGCGACGCGTACATCGAGGAGAACATCCACGAGGTCCGCAAGAAGGAGATGGACGAGGCCCGGGAGATCCTGGGCGTCGAGCAGGAGTGGCTCGGCTTCGTCGACTCGGGCCTGCCCGAGGGCGACCCGCTGCCGCCGCTGCCCGAGGGCTGCTTCGCGCTGGAGGACGAGGAGAAGGCCGCGGGCCGTCTCGTCCGCAGCATCCGCGCGTTCCGTCCGCAGGTCGTCACGACGTACGACGAGAACGGCGGGTACCCGCACCCCGACCACATCATGACCCACACGATCACGATGATCGCCTTCGACGGTGCGGCGGACACCGAGAAGTTCCCCGAGCCGGAGTTCGGCCCGGTTTGGCAGCCGCAGAAGCTCTACTACAACCAGGGCTTCAACCGGCCGCGCACGGTGGCGCTGCACGAGGCGCTGCTGGCCCGCGGCCTGGAGTCGCCGTACGGCGAGTGGCTGAAGCGCTGGAAGGAGTTCGAGCGCGACGAACGCACGCTGACCACGCACGTTCCGTGTGCGGACTTCTTCGAGATCCGCGACAAGGCGCTGATCGCGCACGCCACGCAGATCGATCCGGACGGCGGCTGGTTCCGCGTTCCGATGGACATCCAGAAGGAGGTCTGGCCGACCGAGGAGTACGAGCTGGCGAAGTCCCTCGTCGATACCTCCCTCCCCGAGAGCGACCTCTTCGCGGGCATCCGCGACAATGCCTGATATGTACGCGACCCAGGCACTGACCGACCTCGTTCCGCTTGCCGATGAGCTCGACAAGAACAAGGTGACCCCCGGCGTTCTCGGCTTCATCGTCTTCGCGGCGCTCGCCGCAGGCGTGTGGCTGCTGATGAAGTCCATGAACCGGCACATGGGCAAGGTCGACTTCGAGGAGGCCCCGGACCCGGACGCGGTGGCGGCCGACGCCACCGTCGGGGCGGGCTCCGCGAAGCGGAAGTAGCGACGGAAGCGGGCGGCGGGGGGGGGGGGGGGGGTTCGCACCGCAGCTTCTCCCCCT
>NZ_JBHWIY010000027.1:34232-119492 GCF_042731715.1 Streptomyces sp. NPDC059832
GTCTGACGCCATCGTTGGGGCGGGTTTAGGGAAGCGGAAGGAGAGACGGAGGGGGGGGGGGGCTGCCCGGGACGTCCCGGCCCGCCACCCCGTCGCCCGGCGTCGGTCCGGCCGGTTCATGGCCGGACCGGACCCGACGCCGTCCTCAAGCGCCGGACGGGCCGTGCCCGGCCGGGACCGGTACGCCCATGACCTCCCGGGCATGACGCGTCGGCGTCATGCCCAGGCGCCATGCCTGCCAGCCGTCCTCCAGGTCCACACCGCGGTTCAGCACCACCGTGAACGCCTCCGCGCAGTCCTCCAGCTTGCCGTCGCGCGCCGGATGCCCGGCCCCCAGCAGCTCGGCCAGTTCCTGCTGGGCCACCACCGTGCCCACCTCGCTGCCGCCCGGTGACGCGTAGGGCAGCAGCGTGCAGCGCAGGAAGCGCGCCCAGTCGGCGCCCCGCGCGTCGCCGTAGGAGTCGAACAGCTCCACCGCCTCGCCGCACAGCTCCAGCGCCTGCGGGGCACGGTTGTTGCCCGCGTCGATCAGGGCCAGCTCCAGGCACGTCCACGCCTCGCCGTGGGCGACCCCGATGCGCCGGAAGTCGGCGCGGGCGTCCACCAGGAGCTGGCGGGCGAAGCCGGAGTTGCGCAGGTTCCCGGTCTGGGCCGCCCGCTGGTCACGGGTGACCCGGCCCGAGTGGTGGCGGGCGCACGCCAGCCCGTACACGTCCCGCATCCGGGAGAACATCGTCCGGGCCCGCTCCAGCTGCCGGACGGCCGGGTCGGTGTCGCCGTTCTCCTCCAGCGCCTGGCCCAGGTAGAACAGCGTCCACGCCTCACCGCGCGCGTCCTCGTTGTCGCGGTGGCGGGCCAGCGCCCCGTTCAGCTGCTCCACGGCCGGGGCCGGGTCGCCGTCCAGGAGCCGGGCGCGGGCCAGCTGGGTCAGCGCCCATGCCTCGCCCCGCTCGTCACGGGTGCGGCCGTACAGGTCCAGGGCCCCGCGCAGCGCGTCCTCGGCCCGCTCCACCTCGCCCATCCGCAGCAGGGTCTGGCCGAGCTGGAACAGGGTCCACGCCTCGCCGTGCAGCGACTCGCCCTCCCGGTGCAGGGCCAGCGCGGTGTCCAGCAGGGTCAGCGCCTCCGCGAGCCGGGCCCGGTCGCGCTCGACGGCCGCCAGCGCGTGCAACGACCAGGCCCGGTCCTCCGCCTGCTCCTCGGAGGACTGCAGCTCGATCGCCTCGCGCAGCCGCGCCGACGCCTCGGTCAGATTGCCCTGGTGGTGCAGGGTGATGCCGAGCGAGCAGAGCGCCAGCGCTGTACCCGCTTCGTTCTGCGCCTCGCGGTACAGGCCGACGACCGACGACAGGGTGGTGCGGGCCTTGTCCAGCTCGCCGAGCTGACGGGCCGCGATGCCGGTACGCCACTGCACGGACCGCTCCAGCAGCCCCTGGTCCACCGCCTGCGTCAATTCGCTGATCTCGCCCAGCCGGTAGAGGTCGCCGCGCAGCAGGCAGTAGTCGCACAACGCGCCCAGCAGGTCCAGCACGGCCCCCTGGTCGACACCCTCGGCGTGCCGCAGCGCGGAGGTGATGAAGCTCGACTCGTCGTCCAGCCAGCGCAGCGCCGAGTCCAGCGAACCGAAGCCGTGCGAGCCGAACTGACCGGCCCGGGTGGACATCTTGCCGTCCACCATGCGGATCACCGCACCGGCCAGGTCCGCGTAGTTCCGGATCAGCCGCTCCTGTGCCGCGGTACGGTCCGCCGCCTCCTCCTCGTCCCGCAGCCGGGCCAGGGCGAAGCCCCGTACGAGGTCGTGCAGCCGGTAGCGCGAGCCGCGCACATGGGTCAGCAGCCCGGCCCCGGCCAGGGCCTTCAGCAGCCGCTCGGCCTCCTGCTCGTCGGCGGACAGCAGCGCGGCCGCCGCGGCGGCGCCGAGGCTCGCCCGCCCGGCCAGCGCGAGCCGGCGCAGCAGCCGCCGCGCCTGCTCGGACTGGTCGGTGTAACGCAGCCACAGTGCCCGCTCGACCGGGGCGAGCGGACCGTACCCGGCGAGATCGGCGGCGAGGGCGTCGCGGGTGCGTGTCCCCAGCGAGGAGCCCGCTATGCGCAGCGCGAGCGGCAGCCCGCCGCACAGCTCGGCGACGGTGTCCGTCGCCCGCGCGTCGTACGGCCCCTCCTCCGTCCCGGCCGTCTCGCGCAGCAGCTCCTCGGCGCCGGCCGCGTCCAGCGCGCCGACCGGCAGGTGGTGGACCCGGGCCGGGATGTCGGCCGGCAGCTCCAGGGGCTCGCGGGCGGTGACCAGGACGAGGCTGTCGGAACGCTCGGGGACCAGCGTGCGGACCTGCTCCGCGTCGCCCGCGTCGTCGAGCACGATCGTCACCGGGGTGCCGGTCAGATGCTGGTGGTACAGCTCGCTCAGCCGCCGCACCTGCTGCTCGGCGGACGCCCTGCCCCGGGCCGACGGGTCCGCCCCGCCGGGGGACGCCCCGTCCCGGAACAGCAGCTGCTCACGGGGCGCGCCCAGCCGGTTCAGCAGGTGCAGCAGCGCGTCACGGGTCGGCAGCGGCGCCTCACCGGCCACATCGCCGCGCAGGTCCACCACGCAGGCGCCGCGGAACAGGTCCTTCAGGCCGTGCGCGGCCCGCACCGCGAGCGTGGTGCGTCCGGAGCCGGGCGTGCCGTGCAGGACGACGACGGTCGGTTTGGTCTCCGTCGACGCGCGGGCCTCCCGCACCCACCGGGCGATCTGCTCCAGTTCGGCCCGCCGCCCCGCGAACGGTCCGTCGGACGCGGGCAGATGGCCGAACGACTGCTCCAGCAGCGAGCGCGTACGGGCCGCCGCGCTGCGGTCCGTACGGCGCAGCGACGGAGCGGTCCGCGACTGCGGCGGGACCTTCTTCGCCGGGGAGCGGGACGAGGCGGTGAGCATCCGCTGCTGGTCGATGAAGGGGCGGATGCCCCGTACCTCCAGCGCCGCCAGCCACTGGAGCCGCAGCTGTTCGGCGCCGCCGGGCTGCCCGAGCGCGCCGGCCCGGCGGTGGGCGGCGGGCCAGTGCGAGGCGGTGACCTTGGCGACGGTGGCGGTGGCCCCGGCGACCGCGACGACGGCGCCCGCGCCGAGCGCCGGTCCCGTCGCCGTGCCGAACGCGACATCCGCGCCGAAGGCGGCGACCGCGGCAACTCCGGTGACCAGCAGGGGTGTTCCCATCGCCGCCCGGCTGAACCGCTGCGACAGCGGCTGCGTCCCGGCCTCCGCGGCGTCCAGCGCCTGGAGATACGCGGCGTACTCGTCGTCCGCGGCGGCCGTCAGCGAATCCAGCGCCGCCCGCCCGCGCGCCGTCAGCGTCCCGGCGTCGGCCCGGCCGCCCGAGCGCCGCACCTCTTCCTCCACGGCGCGCACCAACAGCCCTTCGGCTTCGGCCCGATGGCTGTCCCGCATGTGTGTCCCCCTCCGGATACGACGGTTGCGACGGCATCGGCCGGCATCGCCGCCCAGTCTCCTGCGTACGGCGCGTCAGCGCGAGAGAGTGATGCGATCAACCGGGGCTGAGAGAGGATGTGGCCATGCCGAATCGCCTGGACCGTGAGACTTCCCCGTAGCTCCTCCAGCATGCCGACAATCCTGTCGACTGGTGGCCCTGGTCGCCCGAGGCGTTCGAGGAGGCACACAGGGGAACGTGCCGGTGCTGCTCAGCGTCGGCTACGCGAGCTGCCACTGGTGCCATGTGATGGCGCACGAATCCTTCGAGGACGACCGGGTCGCGGCCTATCTGAACGAGCACTTCGTCCCGGTGAAGGTCGACCGCGAGGAACGGCCCGACGTCGACGCCGTGTACATGGAGGCCGTGCAGGCGGCGACCGGTCAGGGCGGCTGGCCGATGACCGTCTTCCTGACCGCCGACGCCGAACCCTTCTACTTCGGCACGTACTTCCCGCCCGAGCCGCGCCACGGAATGCCGTCCTTCCAGCAGGTCCTCGAAGGTGTCTCGGCCGCCTGGACCGAGCGCCGCGACGAGGTCGCCGAGGTCGCCGGACGCATCGTCCACGACCTCACCCAGCGCTCCCTCGTCCACGGCGGCGAGGGGCTGCCCGGCGAGGCGGAACTGGCGCAGGCGCTGCTCGGGCTCACCCGCGAGTACGACGAGAAGCACGGCGGGTTCGGCGGGGCGCCCAAGTTCCCGCCGTCCATGACCATCGAGTTCCTGCTGCGTCACCATGCCCGCACCGGGGCGGAGGGCGCCCAACAGAAAGCCTGGTCGTAGCCATATCCCCTTCCTGGCTGAGTCGGCAGTGCTGTGCGAGGCGCTCGGGCCCGAGCTGTACGAGGCCGTACTGGCCGTCCGCCGCGCGGAGGCGGAGCTGTTCGCGATGTTCACCGACGCGGACGTCATCGAGGCCGTCCGCTGGCGGTATTGACTGGCTACTCCTCGGGCTCCCAGGCGATCAGCTGCTCGAACACCTGCTGGTCGCCCTCGATCTTCAGGTCGCTCAGTGTGAGGCGGCCCCAGACGAAGAGGAGCAGCTGCTCGGCCGTGCCCGTGGCCGAAGCGGAGGCGGGCGCGGCGTCGTCCGTGAGGGGTGCGGGCCAGGCGCCGGTGCCGTCCAGCGCGAGGAGCCAGGAGCGGCCCTCGGTGGCGTGGTAGTGGATGGTGGCGGCCTCGTGCGGCCAGGCCGCCGGGGTGGAGTTGCAGGTGTCGAGAAACTCGGCCACGCCGTCGATCGCGACGTCCGCCGGCATCGGCTGCACGGCGCCTGCGGCGAGCTGGGCGTCGTAGGTGTGCACCAGCAGCTCGTGCACCCGGCGCCGGGCAACGCCCCAGGCATTCGCCGGCGACACGCCGGCGCCCCACCACGCCCAGCACTCGCGCTCCGGGCCGGCCTCGCGCAGCGCACTCAGCAGCAGCTCGTTCGACTCGGCGTACCAGGCCAGCAGCGCCTCGGGCTCGCGCGGCACCTCCGCGGCATCCTTGGCCGGCGGAGCCTCGGCCGGGCCCGCGGCGACGATCGCGGCCCACCAGCGCTGGCCCGTACCCAGGTGCTGCACCAGATCGAACAACGTCCACTCGGGGCAGGATGGCACCGGCGCGTCAAGGCTGGGCGCGGCGGCAACCGCACTCCGGAACGCGGCCGACCGCTCGTCGATCAGTTGCAGCAGGGCGGAATACTCAAGACTCTCTGTCACATCGCTTACCTACCACCCCAGCTCAGCCGACTGCACCCTATTTTGCAGGCCGTCAGCTGCGGGAGTCAGAGCACCTAATGGAGAGCCTGGTCGTAGCCATATCCCCTTCCTGGCTGGCTCGTTGAACGAGAACGGTCCTCCGTGGATGGTGCCGGATGACCTGTGGGGGCGGATCGAGCCGTTGCTGCCGGTCAGGCAGCGGCGTCCGCGCCGTCCCGGCCGGCTGCCACTGGACAACCGTGGTTGCCTGCAGGGCATCCTGTTCGTGCTGCACACCGGGATCCAGTGGGAGTGGCTGCCGCAGGAGCTCGGCTTCGGGTCCGGGATGACGTGCTGGCGCCGGCTGCGGGACTGGCACGAGGCCGAGGTGTGGGACCGGCTGCACCAGGTGCTGCCACGGCATTCGTGAGCCCCGAACGGGGAGGGCATGACGGCTCTGAGTCCTGCATGAGGCCGTCGCGCACTGAGTCGGGCCTTGTCCGCCCCGTTCGTGCGCTGCCCCTGTGGCGCATGGGCGGGGCGGAGGCCGGGTGCGCGAGGATGGGGGTATGCCGAACCGACTTGCGCAGGCCACGTCCCCGTACCTCCTCCAGCACGCGGACAACCCCGTCGACTGGTGGCCATGGGAGGCCGGCGCGTTCGAAGAAGCCCGACGGCGCAACGTCCCTGTGTTCCTGAGCGTCGGCTACAGCGCCTGCCACTGGTGCCATGTCATGGCGCACGAGTCCTTCGAGGACGACGACACCGCCGCGTACCTGAACGAGCACTTCCTGGCCGTGAAGGTGGACCGTGAAGAGCGGCCCGACGTGGACGCCGTCTACATGGAGGCGGTGCAGGCCGCCACGGGACAGGGCGGCTGGCCCATGTCCGTTTTCATGACGCCGGACGGGGAGCCGTTCTACTTCGGCACGTACTTCCCGCCGGAACCCCGCCATGGGATGCCGTCCTTCCGGCAGGTACTTGAAGGCGTCCACAGCGCGTGGACAAGTCGACGCGACGAGGTGGGCGAAGTCGCCGCGAAGATCACTAGGGACCTTGTCGGGCGGGAGCTGAGTATCGAGTCCGCAGGGTTGCCCACCGACGAGAATCAGGCCCTGGCGCTCCTCCAGCTGACCCGGGACATCGACCCCGCGAGCGGCTGGTTCAAGGGAGACACCAAGTTCCCGCCGTCGATGGTGGTCGAGTTCCTGTTGCGCCACCACGCGCGTGCCGGTTCCGTGGCTGCGCTGGAGATGGCAGAGGGGCTGTGCGGCGCGATGGCTCGTTCGAGCCTGTATGACCAGGTGGGAGGCGGGTTCCACCGGTACGTACTCACGCCTCGCCCGGATGGACCTCTGGTACCCCACTTCGAGAAGATGCTCTACGACAACGCGCTGCTCTGCCGGGTGTACGCACACCTGTGGCGGTCGACGGGCTCGGAACTGGCCCGCCGGGTCGCTCTGGAGACCGCCGACTTCATGGTGCGCGAGCTGCGCACGCCGGAGGGCGGTTTCGCCTCCGCGCTCGACGCCGACAGCGAGGACGGGGCCGGCCGGCATGTCGAGGGCGCGTACTACGTATGGACGCCCGAGCAGCTGCGGGAGGTGCTCGGCGAGGAGGACGGCGCCTTCGCCGCGGAGCACTTCGGGGTGACGGAGGAGGGCACGTTCGAGGAGGGCGCCTCGGTTCTCCGGCTGCCGTGGGCGGACGCCGGGGCGGACGCGGACCGGGTCGCCCGGGTGCGGGCCGCGCTGCTGGCCGCCCGTGAGCTGCGCCCGCGCCCCGGGCGGGACGACAAGGTGGTCGCCGCCTGGAACGGTCTGGCGATTGCCGCGCTCGCCGAGACGGGCGCGTACTTCGACCGCCCCGACCTCGTCGAGCGCGCCACCGAGGCCGCGGATCTGCTGGTACGGGTGCACATGGGCGACGTCGCCCGGCTGGACCGTACGTCCAAGGACGGGCGGTCCGGCGGGCACGCCGGGGTGCTGGAGGACTACGGCGACGTGGCCGAGGGCTTCCTCGCCCTGGCCTCGGTCACCGGCGAGGGTGTCTGGCTGGAGTTCGCCGGCTTCCTGCTCGACATCGTGCTCCAGCACTTCACCGGCGAGGGCGGCCGGCTGTACGACACGGCGGACGACGCCGAGCGGCTGATCCGCCGCCCGCAGGACCCCACCGACAATGCGACCCCGGCGGGCTGGACGGCGGCGGCCGGGGCGCTGCTCTCGTACGCCGCGCACACCGGCTCCGAGGCGCATCGCACCGCCGCGGAGGGGGCGCTGGGTGTGGTGAAGGCGCTCGGGCCGCGGGTTCCCCGGTTCACCGGCTGGGGCCTCGCCGTCGCGGAGGCCCTGCTCGACGGGCCGCGCGAGGTCGCGGTCGCCGGACCGGTCGGCGGCGAGCTGCACCGTACGGCGCTGCTGGGCACGGCGCCGGGTGCGGTGGTCGCGGCGGGGGAGACGGCCGGGGCCGAGTTCCCGCTGCTGGCGGACCGGCCGATGGTGGGCGGGGCGCCGACCGCGTATGTGTGCAGGCACTTCGTGTGCGATGCGCCGACGACGGACTGCGAGGAGCTGGCGCGGAGCCTCGGGGCGAGCCCGGCGGGGGACTGAGGGCGGCCGGTGGCCCACGCCGGACTCCGCCTTCACCCGCGAGAACGGGTCCCGTCGCACGACGCCGCCGGCCGGGTGGCGGGGTCGCGCGGGACGCCGGGCCGTAGCTGAGCGGGCGGCGATGTCGCGCGGGACGGGACGGCTCAGCTTGCGGCCTCGTCAGGAACGAACGCATGTCTCGACCGAATGTCACAAATGTCGGGACAAAATGGGCCGGAGAGACGGCCTCTACAGCGTCAGCCCGCCTTCGAGCCTGTCCAGCGCCTGGTGGATCATCGCGATCAGGTCGCCCTCCTGGCCGTGCTCGCCCCAGTACAGCGTCACCTCGCGCAGCGCCCCCAGCGCCGCCGCGACGAGCACCCGGACCTCCAGGTCGTCGGGGTCGCGGCCGCTGCGGTCGGCGAGCGCCTGGGCCAGCAACTTCGCCGTGTCCGACATGGTCTCCGTCATCCGCGCCCGGACGGCGGGGACCTCCACCATCAGCCGGGTGCGCTGCCGCAGTTCCTCCTCCTCGCTCGCGAGGAACGCGGTCAGCGCCTCGGTCATGATGAACCGCAGCGACTCCAGCGGCGGTTCGCCGGCCGGCCGGTTCCGCAGCTCGGCCTCCACGACCGGGGCGTACTCCTCGGCGAGGACGATGTCCTCCTTGGTCGCGAAGTACCGGAAGACGGTGCTCGGCGACACCTCGGACGCCTCCGCGATCTGTTCGATCGTCGTCGCGTCGTACCCCTGCTCGGAGATCAGCCGGTACGTCGCCCGGCGGATCGCGATCCTGGTCCTGAGCTTCTTCCGCTCGCGCAGACCCGGAGCGGGCTGCGCGCCGGGCGCGGAAACGGAAGGGGTACGGGAGATGGCGGCCATGGCCTCCATTGTCAGGCATCGACGGGCGCCGGGGCCATGTCCGTCCGCTCCTGCGACGGGGCGGGGCGGTCCGTCGTAAACGCCGCGACCAGTGCGGACACCAGGGCCGCGGCAGAGGTGACGAGCAGGGCGACGCTCATGCCGCGTCCGGGGCCTCGACGATTGCGTGGATCGGCGCGCCGATGCCCGTCGCGCAGCGGGCGCCCCGCACGCCGAGTGGCCGCGACTTCGAAAGTCGCGGCCACGGGGGACTCGGGGGGTGGAACGGTGCTCAGTGGTGGTTGTAGGCCACCAGCGAGATGCCGACGTAGTGCACGACGAAGGCCGCCAGGGTCAGCGAGTGGAACACCTCGTGGAAGCCGAACCACCGGGGCGAGGGGTTGGGGCGCTTGATGCCGTAGATGACGCCGCCGGCGCTGTAGAGCAGCCCGCCGACGACGACCAGCACCAGCACGGCGATCCCGCCGGTCCGCAGGAAGTCCGGCAGGAAGAAGACCGCGGCCCAGCCCATCGCTATGTAGCAGGGCGTGTAGAGCCAGCGAGGGGCGCCGACCCAGAACACCCGGAAGGCGATCCCCGCGAGGGCGGCCGCCCAGACCGCCCAGAGCAGTGGTGTCCCGGTGGACTTCGGGAGCAGCAGCAGGGTCAGCGGGGTGTAGGTGCCCGCGATGATCAGGAAGATGTTGGCGTGGTCGAGCCGGCGGAGCACCGCCTCGCCGCGCGGACCCCAGGTGCCCCGGTGGTAGAGCGCGCTCACACCGAACAGCAGGCACGCGGTCAGGGTGTAGATCCCGCAGGCGATCCGGCCGAGGGCGCTGTCCGTGAACGCGATCAGCGCCACCCCCGCGACGATCACGGCGGGGAACATCCCGGCGTGCAGCCAGCCACGCATCCGCGGCTTCGCCGGGACGGTGTCGGACTCGGCTGGTTCCAGCCCGGCGGACGCGGGCTCGGCGGCGGCAGCAGTCATTCCCGCATCGTACCTACGCGACCGTAGGTAACCGATACGAGTGGCAATGCTCACGTGTGCGGCCCCCTGGACATATGGGTGAAACGGTCGGATGATCAAATGAGTGCGGTCGGCACCGGATGAGCGCCAACGGGATTCGAAGCATCCGGGTCGCAGCCCCCACGGGGCAACTACCAAACAGATACCCTCAACAAGGAGCGATCGTGGCGCGCGACATCGCGGCTCCCCTCACTGTCCCCACCGATCACCAGGAGCTCGTTTCCTGGGTGAACGAGATCGCAGCGATAACTGAGCCGGACCGAGTGGTCTGGTGCGACGGTTCCGAGGCCGAGTACGAGCGCCTGTGCGGGGAGCTCGTGGCCAAGGGCACCTTCACGAAGCTGGACGAGGCCAAGCGCCCGAACTCGTACTACGCCGCGTCCGACCCGAGCGACGTCGCCCGCGTCGAGGACCGCACGTTCATCTGCTCCGAGAAGGAGGAGGACGCCGGTCCGACGAACCACTGGAAGGCCCCTGCCGAGATGCGGGCCATCTTTACCGGGGAAGAGGGAAACAGCTTCACCGGTGAGAAGGGCGTCTTCCGCGGCTCGATGCGCGGTCGCACGATGTACGTCGTGCCGTTCTGCATGGGCCCCGTCGGCTCCCCGCTCTCCGCGATCGGCGTCGAGATCACCGACTCCGCGTACGTCGCCGTCTCGATGCGCACCATGACGCGCATGGGGCAGGCCGTCCTGGACGAGCTCGGCACCGACGGCTTCTTCGTCAAGGCCGTCCACACGCTGGGCGCGCCCCTGGCGGAGGGCCAGGAGGACGTTCCGTGGCCGTGCAACTCCACCAAGTACATCTCGCACTTCCCCGAGGACCGCGAGATCTGGTCCTACGGCTCCGGCTACGGCGGCAACGCCCTGCTCGGCAAGAAGTGCTACGCGCTGCGTATCGCCTCCGTCATGGCGCGTGACGAGGGCTGGCTCGCCGAGCACATGCTGATCCTCAAGCTCACCCCGCCGCAGGGCGAGGCGAAGTACGTCGCGGCGGCCTTCCCGTCCGCCTGCGGCAAGACCAACCTCGCCATGCTGGAGCCGACGATCCCCGGCTGGACCGTGGAGACCATCGGCGACGACATCGCCTGGATGCGCTTCGGCGAGGACGGCCAGCTGTACGCGATCAACCCGGAGGCGGGCTTCTTCGGCGTCGCGCCCGGTACCGGCGAGCACACCAACGCCAACGCGATGAAGACCATGTGGGGCAACTCCGTCTTCACCAACGTCGCGCTCACCGACGACGGCGACGTGTGGTGGGAGGGCATGACGGAGACCGCTCCGGCCCACCTCACCGACTGGAAGGGCAACGACTGGACGCCCGCGTCCGACACCCCGGCCGCCCACCCCAACGCCCGCTTCACCGTCCCGGCCGGCCAGTGCCCGATCATCGCGCCCGAGTGGGAGGACCCGAAGGGCGTGCCGATCTCGGCCATCCTCTTCGGCGGCCGCCGCGCCTCGGCCGTCCCGCTGGTCACCGAGTCCTTCACCTGGCAGCACGGCGTCTTCCTCGGGGCCAACGTGGCCTCCGAGAAGACCGCCGCCGCCGAGGGCAAGGTCGGCGAGCTGCGCCGCGACCCGTTCGCCATGCTGCCGTTCTGCGGCTACAACATGGGCGACTACATGAACCACTGGATCAAGGTCGGTGCCGACAAGGACCAGGCCAAGCTCCCGAAGATCTACTACGTGAACTGGTTCCGCAAGAACGACGCGGGCAAGTTCGTGTGGCCCGGCTTCGGCGAGAACAGCCGCGTCCTGAAGTGGATCGTCGAGCGCCTCGAAGGCAAGGCCGAGGGCGTCGAGTCCCCGATCGGCATCCTGCCGGCCAAGGGCTCGCTCGACACCGAGGGCCTGGACCTCTCCGAGTCCGACCTGGACTTCCTGCTCGACGTGGACAAGGAGGTCTGGCGCGAGGAGGCGGCGCTGGTACCCGAGCACCTCAACACCTTCGGCGACCACACGCCGAAGGAGCTGTGGGACGAGTACCGCGCGCTGGTCCAGCGCCTGGGCTGACGCCCCCGGGCGCACCCCGCGCGGGTGCGCCCCGCACACCCCGCGGCCGGGTCTCGGACATCCGCCCTGACCTGTGGGGTCGACAGCCCGCCGCGGTACGGCCCCCGGAATCCCCTCATGATTCCGGGGGCCGCCCCATGTTCCGCCCCTGCTCCGCCCTTTTCCTGCCGTTTTCATGAGGAACGGCCCGGCATCGCCCCGCCCTTGCGCACGGTACCTCCACAAGATTCGATGTTCCTTCACATGCCTCCGGCTCGGTCGGCCGGGGCCGACCGAGCCTGTGGGGGACTCAGTTGGGGTACGCAGCTGACGGGAGCCGCCCGTAAACCCCTGGAACCGCGGCCCGCGGGCCGGAACGGGCACTACCCGTTCCGGCCCCGGTCCTCCAGATAGCGCGTATGGGTCTGCTGGCGCCGCGCCTCCGCCTCCCGCAGTGCCGTGGCCAGCCCCTCGACCTCCCGGTGCAACAGCGTCAGCTGCTGTTCCAGATGGCGCTCGGGCGGTTCCGTGCCCGGAACCATCCGCGTCCACGGGCGGATCCGTACGAACGCGTCGACCGACTCCAGGATGTCCTGGCGCACGGCGCGTGCCAGGACGTGGATGCCCTCCGGGTCGGCGGCCAGGGCCTCGGCCACCGGTCCGGGGGCGAGCAGCCCGTCGAGCAGGTCCGTCAGTTCGGTGAGCCGGCCGGACGCGGCGGGCGGCAGCTCGACCTCGTCCAGATACCCGCACAGTGCGCGGTAGTCGGTGCGCAGCGCGTCCAGCTGGGTCGACGGGTCGGGGAAGACCGGGACCGGCGGCCGTTCGGGCGGGGCGATCAGCGCGCCCGCGCCGTACAGCCCGAGGACCACCACCGGCCAGTACGCCCCCGCGAGCCCGGTGAAGGTGAGGGCGAGACCGGCGATCCCGCAGGCGCTCCCGGTGAGGTTCTTCCGCGACTCGACATACGCCAGGACCCTGTTCGTGGGCCTGTCTCCCGGGCCGCCGGGCGGTCTACTGGTATCCACGGATCTCCTCGAATGCGCCGTCCAGGGAGCCGGGCCCCTGCTCCTTCGTCGCGTCGAAGAGCCGGCCGCCGGTCAGTTCGGCGATCCGGTCCAGCTCCTGGCGGTCCGAGTCGCCGAAGACGACCGGGAAGACCGGGGTGACCCGTCGCGCGGCCGGGAGCGCGCGGTAGTAGGAGGCGAATCCGCCGGCCGTGTCGCCCGCCGTGTTCTCGCCGTCCGTCATCAGCACGATCGAGGTGAACGCGGACTCGGTGCCGTCGCCGATCTGCTCGTAGGCCGACTTCAGACTCGAATAGATCGCCGTCTCGCCACCGGCCGTCAGCGCGGCGGTGTCCGCCTTGATCGCCGCCAGGCCCCGCTGCGGGTCGGCGGGGTCGACGGTGTGCGTACGGACCTGCTTCACCGACGAGCCGAACGGCAGCAGCGTGACCTCCTCCCGTTCCCGGAAGTCCCCGGTCAGCCCGGTCAGGGCCGCCTTCAGCGCCTTCAGCCGCTCCCCTGCCATCGAGCCGGAGGTGTCCAGCACGTACACGGTGCGCGAGGGCCGGCGGAGCTTGTTCTCGTAGCTGTGGAGCAGCCCGTCGGCGACGGATCGCGAGCCGGGGAACGGCAGTTCGCGGCGCGCGTCGGCGGTGAGCGGCGCCGCGGGCCGTACCGAGGGCACGACCGGGCGGCGGAAGGTGTCTTGGGTCAGCTTCCGCTGGACGGCCGGGGTCCGGAAGTACTCCGTCAGCGCGCGGACCGAGTCCTTGGCGTCCGGAGCGGCGGCGGCGAGCGCGCTGAGCGGGTAGTCGGCCGTCACCACCCCGTCGCGGGGGCGGATCACGGTCAGCCCGGTGTGGCTGTCGCGGTTCAGCGAGAGCAGCACCGACTCGTAGTTGATCAGCGCGTCGACGGTGCCGCGCCGGGCGTACGCGGTGGCCAGCCAGCCCGAGGAGCCGGAGGTCAGCCGCTGCCCCGCGAAGAACTCCGTCAGCTTTGCGCTCGCCCCGCGGACATCGGCGTCGGTCAGCGCGGACTGGGCGCCCGAGAGCGCGGAGGCGACCGAGACCAGCGCGGAGAAACCGGAGTTGGAACGATCCGGATCGGTCATTCCGTACGTCAGCCGGCTCTCGGCGACCGCCCGGTGCACCTGCGACCAGGTCACGTCCGAAGGCCGCCAGCCCAGCCGCCGCACGGTCGCCGGGCGGACCCCGAGGGCGACCGGCGACGTCATCAGCGGAGTCTCCGAGGTGATGCGCCTCGCCGCGTCCGGGTGCAGCCGCAGATAGTCGTTCGACGACAGCCAGACCGCGTCGTACGCTCCGTCCGCCTTCCCGGAGCCGAGCAGTTCGACGGCGTCGAGGGTGCCGGTCCAGGTGGGCCGCACAGTGATTCCGGTGGCCTTCCTGGCCTGTTCCAACAGGGGCTTCATATCGGCGAGTTCACTGGATGCCAGGACCCGCAGCGTGCCGGCCCGCGGTCTGCCGTCGTCCTTCTCCGGTCCGCCCGACGCCCCGCCGGACGAGCCGTCGTCCGACCCGGAGCAGGCGGCGAGCGGGGCGAGCACGGCGACGGCCAGCAGCGCGACGAGCGAACGGGCGACCCGGCGCCGCAGCCGTCTCAGCCGCCGCCGGGGGTGGCCCGTCATCCCAGCCCCCCGCCGTCGAGCGGACCGGCCGACCGGCTGCGTTCCAAATGGGCACTGGCCTGCTGGAGTTCGGCGGTCAGCGACTCCACGGTCGCCGCCATCGACTCGGTGGCCTGCACCTTGTACGTGTCGATGGCGTCGAGGGTCCGGTAGATCTGCTGGAACGCGGTGCGCAGCGTCTCCGCGCCCACCGCCGGATCGGCCGCGATGCGCTGGATCTCGCCGCTCTGGCCGGCCAGCATCTCCGCGTTGCCGCGGATCAGGTCCTCGGTCGTGGAGCGCAGCACCTGCACCTGCTCGGTCACCTTGCGCTGGCTCTCCAGCGCCGAGGCGAGCATCACGGCGATCCGCAGGGCGGAGACGGTGGTGGTCGCGGCCCGGTCGACGCCCTTGATGAGCTCGTCGTTGTTGCGCCGTACGACATCCATCGCGAGGTACCCCTGTGCGCAGACCGCGAGTTGGGTCAGCAGATCCTGGTGCTTCTGCCGCACGGGGAAGAGCACATCGGCCCGCAGCGCGTCCGCCTGCGCCGGGTCGGTGGCCGCGGCCTGCGCGATGCGCTGCTCGACGGCGCCGTCCAGCGCCTCGGTGAGCACGACGTACTCCTGGAGCTTGCCCATGGTCTCCCAGAGCCGGGTGCGCTCGGTGTGCAGGGCCGCGTTGTCGCGGCGCAGCTCGTCCTGCCCGCCGCGCAGCGAGCCCACGATCCGGTTCAGGGTGGCCTGGGAGGAGGCGTACTTGGCGACGTGGTCGCGGAGCTTGTTGCCGCCGGGAAGCCTGGCCAGCAGCCGACGGGCACCGCGGCCCGGGGTGTCGCGCGGGTCGAGGTCCTCGACGGTGCGGCGCAGCTCGACCAGGGACGAGCCGACCCGGGTCTGCGCGTCCACGCCCCCTGACCCGGACCCGGCCAGCGAACGGACGGTGCGGTCCAGCATCCGGTTGGACTGCTGGGCGGCACTGCGGATGTCGCCCTGCCCGAGTGCGGCGATCTCCCCGATCCGGGTGGTGAATTCGGGCGACCGGGCATCGAGCCCGGCGAGGCCGCCGACGTACTCGGTGGCGCGGCGGGTCATCTCCGTCCGTACCGACTCGTCGACCGGTACGAGACCGGCGGCCTGCTCGGCACGGACCGGGGCGACCGGCTCCGGCGCGGTCAGGACGAGCGGCGGGGCGGAGTCGCCCGGCGGGGTGAGGGCGAGCGGTTGCGGCTCTTCGGTCATGGCTGAGGTCTCCCGGGAGGCGTGTGTCGTCAGCCGCGGGTCCGCCGCGCCATCGCGCGCAGCACCGTGGCGGTGGGCACGGGCGCCTGGCGGACACCGGTCAGCTGTTGGTCGATGTAGTCGGTGTGGCCGGCGGTGGCCGCGGTGAACTCGGCCGCGGCGCCCTGGGGCCGGAAACCGTGCCGTACGACGAGCTTGCGCAACTCCGGGTCGGTGGAGAGCAGTTCGCCCAGCCGTCGGCCGGTCGCGGTCAGCGGCACGAGGGTGTGGTCGCTGGATACGGTGGTGTCGGGGTAGAGGAGGACCAGGTCCCCGGCGTCCTGCCGCTGCATCAGCAGCGAGGCGACCTGTGACTCGTACACCAGCACCAGCGGATTGCCGACCCCGCTGATGAAGTCCCGGAACGGGGCGTCGCTGCTGGTCTGCTGCGCCCCCTGTACCTGGATCAGTTTCCTCAGCAGCGGTGCGGTGCGGTCGATCGCGGCCTCGTCCGCGGCGACCCGGCCGCCGTCGGCGACGTACGAGGCGGCGGCGAGGTAGAGGGCACCGGAGTTGGACGAGACGGGGTCGGTGCTGGTGATGAACACCGTTCCGGTCAACTCGGCGTGTTTTTCTGCCCCTTTGAGCTGCTGCCAGGTCCGGTCCGTACGGGCGGCCCGGAGGTAGGGCCCCATGAGCAGCTTGCCGCTGGACTTTCCGCTCAGGGTCACGAGCCCGTTGTCGGCCAGGACCTGCGCGGCGGCGCGGTGCGCGACGACGACCAGCGGAGAGTAGAAGGGCCTGAGCGGCCCGCCCTTGACGGCGGAACGGCGTTGCAGCTCGTCGGCCGGGGCCTTCGAGCCGGGGAAGGCGAAGTCGTAACCTTTGAGGGGGAGTTGGTCCATGGCCCAGGACCCGGATGTCTCCGCCTTGACGGTGAGTCCCTTGGCGGCAAGGGCCTTCACCACGTCGGGATCGGCGAAGAACTCGGCCTTCTCCGAACCGATCACTCCACGCACGGTCTTCGTTGCCGTGCTCTTGTCCTTGCTGTCGCGGCCTGCTGCGACGGCCACTGCCACTCCGCCGATCAGCAGCACCGCCAGGACGATTCCCACGATGCGTCTCACACGCGAAGCCTGCTCGCGGAAACCCACATTCCAGGCGGAGTTGGGTGGACGGAAGGTTAAGCGCTGATCCCAGTACGCAACGGGGACGCAAGCGTCCGCCCGAGCGTCACGGAATGGGTGGCACCCGGCCCACGCGCCTCGACGGCACGCGGACCGGGGCCGTCAGCGGGCGCCGACCAGCGGGGCGGCGGCGGGGGTGGCGGGGGTGGCGGCGAGCGCCGCGGTGTGCGCGTCCATGCGCTCTGCCGCGAGGATCGCGACGGCCGTGTCGGCGCGGGACGCGGCGACCACCAGTGCGCGGCCGGCGAGAGCGTGGGCGCGGCGGTGGAGCGCCGGTGCGGGCGCGTCGGTCCGGCCGGCGTGCCGGGCGGGCGGCGCGCCGCGCAGCCTGGCGACCTGCTCGGCGATGCGGTCGCCCGCCTCGTCGAGGCCCAGCTCGTCGGTGACCGCGAGGAGTGCGGCCAGGTGCCCGGCGAGCTGGATGTCCAGCTCTTCCTCGCGGGAACGGTGCGGGAAGTCGTCGGCGTGGTCGGCCGGTGTGTGGACCGATTTGGTGCGGATCGGTTCGTACATGGATGGCCTCCTGGTGTTGCAGTGGAACCATCCTACCTTGGATTTAGTCTAAAGTTATCCGCGATCGATTCTGGTGTCCGTGAAATCGTCGGGGGGCGCGGCATGGGCTTGTCCGACCCTGATCCGCCGGACCGGCCCTAAGGCTGGCCGTACCCGTCCAGGAAGTGCGCGATCCGGCTCACCGCGTCCGTCAGGTCCTCGGTCGACGGCAGCGTCACGACCCGGAAGTGATCGGGCTCCGGCCAGTTGAACCCGGTACCGTGCACGACCATGATCTTCTCGGCCCGCAGCAGATCGAGCACCATCTGCCGGTCGTCCTTGATCTTGTAGACCTTCGGGTCGAGGCGCGGGAAGAGGTACAGCGCCCCCTTCGGCTTCACACAGGTCACGCCCGGAATCTGCGTCAGCAGGTCGTACGCCGCGTCGCGCTGCTCCAGGATCCGTCCTCCCGGCAGCACCAGGTCCTCGATCGACTGCCGCCCGCCCAGTGCGGTGGCCACGGCGTGCTGCGAGGGCATATTGGCGCAGAGCCGCATATTGGCGAGGATCGTCAGCCCCTCGATGTACGAGGAGGCGTGCGCCTTCGGGCCGCAGACCGCCAGCCACCCCGACCGGTATCCGGCCACCCGGTAGTTCTTGGAGAGCCCGTTGAAGGTGAGCACCATCAGATCGGGCGCGATCGTCGCGGTCGGGGTGTGGGTCGCCCCGTCGTACAGGATCCGGTCGTAGATCTCGTCGGAGCAGACCACCAGATTGTGGCGCCGGGCGATCTCCGTCAGCCCGCGCAGCATCTCGTCGTCGTACACCGCACCCGTCGGGTTGTTCGGGTTGATGATCACGATGGCCTTGGTGCGGTCGGTGATCTTCCGCTCGATGTCGGCGAGGTCCGGCATCCAGTCGGCCTGCTCGTCGCACCGGTAGTGCACGGCGGTGCCGCCGGCCAGCGACACCGAGGCGGTCCACAGCGGGTAGTCCGGAGCGGGTACGAGGACCTCGTCGCCGTCGTCGAGCAGCGCCTGCATCGACATCTGGATCAGCTCCGAGACGCCGTTGCCCAGGTAGATGTCCTCGACGTCGAGCTCGATCCCCTTGGTCTGGTAGTGCTGCATCACCGCCCGCCGCGCGGACAGCAGCCCCTTCGCGTCGCCGTAGCCGTGCGCCCCGGAGAGATTGCGCAGTATGTCTTCGAGAATCTCGGGCGGGCACTCGAACCCGAACGCGGCAGGGTTGCCGGTGTTCAGCTTGAGGATGCGGTGACCGGCTGCTTCCAGCCGCATCGCCTCCTCGAGCACGGGGCCCCGGATTTCGTAACAGACGTTGGCGAGCTTCGTGGACTGGATGACCTGCATGTCTGGGAGCTTACGACCGCACCCCGCACCCCGCCCGGCCTTTCCCCTCCGGTTGCCCCACCCGGGTGCCCTCCCCGTCTTCCATCGCCATGCCCCCACCGCCCGGCGCCGTGGGAACGCCGGGCGGGGACGGCGACGGGGCTTCGAATGCGGTGGAACAGGGGCGTGACGGACACGGACGGGTGAGATGCGCCACGACGCGGGACGCGTTCGGGGCGTGCGGGCGTGACGTATGCCCTGACCGAGGGGCATGCGGGTGCGGAAGGCGGAACAGAGGGGTCCTCGGGACCCAGGCGCCTCCTGCGTACCTCAGATGTTGCTCAACTCGGGTGAGAGGGCGACCTTCTCCGGGGACCATGACCACATGATCGGAAGCGGGAAGCAGGACCTGGCCGTAGTCGTGGTGCGCGACGCGGAAGCCATCGGCGCGGCGCTGCGGCAGGCGCTGGAGACCGCGGGCGCGGAGGAACGCCCCGGCCTGGAGCGGGCCCTCGCCGTGGTCGCCGACGCGGCCGGCGCACCCGACGCCGAGCTGCGGGGCCGCTGGGCGGGGCGCCGGATCCGGGCGGGCGGCCACCAGGGTCCGCTCGACGCGGTCGCGGCGGTCAAGGCACTGCGCAAAGCCGAGCCGGGCCTGAGCCTGCGCCAGGCGGTGCAGCTGTCGAGGGAAGCGGCCGCGACGGAGGCCGCGTAACCCTGTGGCGGCCGCAACCGTCGTACGGGTGCGACGGGAGCGGCAGAACTCGCATGACGTGTCCGGTGCCCCGGTCGTAGGGTCCCGGCCATGGACTGGCAGGCATGGCACGACGCGTACGACGTCCCCGATTCATGGCTGGCGCGGCGGCTGCGCGCCGTCCAGGACCGGATCCGGGACGCCCTGGACACCGCACCTCCCGGTCCGCTGCGGGCGATCAGCGTGTGCGCCGGCCAGGGCCGTGATCTCATCGGCGTGCTGGCGGACCACCCCCGGCGCGACGACGTGCGGGCCCGGCTGGTGGAGCTGGACCCCGGGAACACCGCAGCGGCCCGGGAGTCGGTCCGCACGGCCGGGCTGACGCGAGTGGAGGTGGTGACGGGCGACGCCTCGCTCACCGATCACTACTCCGATCTCGCACCGGCCGATCTCGTGCTGGTCTGCGGGGTGTTCGGCAATGTCGTCGATGCCGGCATCGAGCGCACCATCGACATCTGCACCCGGCTGTGCGGGCCCGGCGGCACCGTCGTCTGGACCCGCAACCGCGCCGCGCCCGACCGGGTGCCGCTGGTCTGCGACTGGTTCGAGGAGCGCGGCTTCGAGCGGCTGTGGCTGTCGCAACCGGACGCGGGGTACGGCGTCGGTGCGCACCGCTTCACCGGTGAACCGGGCGAACTCGCACCAGGACAGCGGATGTTCGACTTCGTCGGCTACGACGTCCTGAAGGCGGCGAGGGTGGACGCGCGGAACGCGAGGCCCTGATGCGCGACACCACCGCACCGCCGCACACCGGCCCGTCCCCGCAGGGCCGGGCCCTCGGCCATGTCGCGTCCCTCTCGTCGGGGCGGCCGGTCGACGCCTCGCTGCGGCTGACGCTGAACTTCCATCCCGACCGGGAGGCGGCGGGTCGGCCGGTCCTGGTCGCTCTGGCGCGGGACGGCGTCTACCGCTCGCAGTTCGTGACCGGCACGAGCAACGGCGGTCTCACGGCACACCCGGGCGGGGACAGATGGCGTTGGGAGAGCCGGATCTTCGACGGGGCCTACGACACGGCTCCCGGCGAACAGCGTCCGGTCTACGGGGCGTTGAACTTCCGCGACGCCGCCGTCGGCGCTGCCCCCAGGTTCGGATCCGCGTATTTCCGGCTGACCGCGGACACCCTCCCGCGCGCCACCTTCTGCTACCCGGACAGTGCGGCCGAGCCGGTGGACTTCGGTGTCGCGTCCGGGATGCACCTCATCGAGCTGGCCGAGGCCGACGAGCGGGACGCGCTCGACGACTACATCGAGGCGCAGATCCACGGCCCGGTCGTCCTCGACCGCCATGTGGAGGCCCTGGTGCTCGACCCCTGCTACCGGTCCACCCCGGTCGAGGAGGCGGCCCGCCGGCTGCCCTGCCGCACGGAGTGGCACCCGGGATTCCGGCTGACCGTCGAGCGGTTGCGGCGTCATCCCGGCTACCGGGGAGCGGAGTTCGTCGAACTCGGCACCGAGATCGCCGAGGACGGCCTCCTCGACCCGCGGATCATCGGTGACGCCGTCCGCTCCGGCCGCCACGACCCCCAGTCACTGAAGAAGGTCTGGCACTGTCTGGCCCGCTTCGGCGCGCCACCGCGCCCGACCCGACCGCACCGGGCACAGGATGTCGGGCCCGCGGGGGTGCGCGGTTCCTGGCGTGGGTGCCCGTAAGGGAAGGAGGCCGGGGTGCTGGAGAAGCTGAACCAGGCCATGGAGCACATCGAGGGCCGTCTCGATCAGCGGATCGAGGCGGCCGAGCTGGCCCGGATCGCGATGACATCGGAGTACCACTTCCGGCGGATGTTCTCCGCGCTGGCCGGGATGCCGCTGTCGGAGTACGTACGGCGCAGGCGGCTGACGCTCGCGGGTGCCGAAGTGCTCCACGGGGAGCGGACCTTGCTGGAGGTCGCCGTGCGGTACGGCTACTCCTCGGGGGAGGCGTTCGCGCGGGCGTTCCGTGCCATGCACGGCGTCGGTCCCGGCGAGGCCCGGCGGGCCGGTGCGGTTCTGCGGTCCCAGCCCCGGATGTCCTTCCGTCTCGTGGTCGAGGGGAGCAGCAGCATGGAATACCGGATCGTGGCGAAGGACGTGTTCCGGGTGGTCGGCAGGAAGGCGCGGGTTCCTCTCGTGCACGAGGGGGTCAACCCGGCCATCGCCGAGTTCGTCCGGGGCATCGGCAAGGAGATCGCGGGGCGCATCGCGGCGCTGTCCGATCAGCAGCCGGCGGGCATCGTCCAGGTGAGCGACAACCTCGCGGAGAGCCGTGCGGAGGGGACCGAACTCGACTACTACCACGCCGTGGTGACCGGTGCGGACGCGCCCGACGACCTGGACGTGCTGGTGGTCGCGGCGGGCACCTGGGCCGTCTTCGAGAGCTCCGGGCCCTTCCCCGAGGCGCTCCAGTACCTGTGGCGGGACGTGTTCACCCAGTGGTTCCCGTCCAATCCGTACCGGAGCAGGCCCGGTCCCGAGATCCTGCGCGCCGGGCCGTCGCCGGTCGCGGGAGAGGCCTCGGCCGAGCTGTGGATCCCGGTGGAGCCGGCCGCCGCGTGACGGGCCCTGGGCCTGATGGCTTGAAACCGCCCCTTGTGGGGGCCCCTTCAGTGCGCCAACATGCGCATGTCAAATCCGAAGGGAACTTCGGTGGGCGGGGGCCATCAGGACCCTGCCCAGGTCACTTGAGGGGACCCCCACATGAAGAAGCCTCTCGTCGGTGCGCTGTTCGCTGTCCTGCTCCTCGGGGCAGGTGTCGCGCCCGCAACCGCGTCAACCGGCCACGAAGCGGCGTCGCCCACCGCGGTCAAGGAGAAGGTCCGGCCCAAGGCGGTCAACTTCGCAGGGACCGTGGCGCTCAGCAACTGTTCCGGCTCCGTCGTCCGCACCCCGGACTCCCAGCCCGGCGACCCCGCGCTCGTGCTCTCCAACGGGCACTGCATGGAGACGGGATTCCCGGGCCCCGGCGAGGTCGTGCTCGACCAGCCGTCCACCCGCAGCTTCACCCTGCTGAACGCCTCGGGCAGCGGTGTCGGAACCCTGCGGGCGAGCAAGATCGCGTACGGGACGATGACCGACACCGACATATCGGTGTACCAACTCACCAGCACCTACGCCCAGATCGAGAGCAAGTACGGCATCAAGGCGCTGGAGCTCAACACCGCGCACCCGGTCCAGGGCACCGCGATCACCGTCGTGTCCGGGTACTGGAAGCGCACGTACGCCTGCAACGTCGACGGCTTCGTCTACCGCCTCAAGGAAGGGGAGTGGACCTGGAAGGACTCGGTCCGCTACACCTCCGCCTGCCAGACCATCGGCGGTACGTCCGGCTCCCCGGTGATCGACAACGCGACCGGCAAGGTCGTCGCCGTCAACAACACCGGCAACGAGGACGGCCAGGAGTGCACGGACAACAACCCGTGCGAGGTCGACGAGAGCGGCAATGTGACGGTGCGCGAGGGCATCAACTACGCCCAGGAGACGTACGGCATCGTGCCGTGCATCGGCGCCGGCAACAAGTTCGACCTCGACCGTGCGGGGTGTGCGCTGCCCAAGCCGTGACCGCGTGAAAGACCCGTCGCCGCCGCGATGCCCGTCACCGGGTGTCGCGGCGGCGACGCGCGTTTTCGCGATTCACGGTTCGTGGTTCACCGTCCACCGTTCGCGGTTCACGGGGCCGCCGCGCGTCCGATCGCCGCCTCGATCCCGTCCAGCAGCACCCCGAGTCCCACCTCGAACGTCTCCCGCGCCTCCCGCTCCGGATACGGCACCGCCTCCTCGCCGGACGCCGGCGCCGGGGCCGGTGGCTGCGGGGCGGAACCGGTCTCCATCGCCATCAGGTTCGGATAGCGGTCCGCGAAGTCGGGGGCCACCTCGCCCAGCAGCGCCGAGCGGGCGAACCACCACTCCTCGTCCGACTCGCCCGTCACCGCCGCCGCCTGCCGCGCCTCGGCGACCGTCCCGGCGCAGCCGCGGACGAAATGGGACAGCGTGCCGACCAGCCGCCGCAGCACCTGCGCTTCGAGCCCGGTCGCGTTCAGCAGGCGCACCAGGGTGTCCAGTCCCGCGTACTCGTGCGGGCCGAGGACCGGGCGGGCCTGGGAGACCTGGAGCACCCAGGGGTGGCGAAGGTGGAATTCGAGCCTGTCCCGCGCCCAGTCGGTCAGCCCCGTACGCCAGTTGCCGGTGTCGTCGTACTCCGTGGGCAGCTCGGCGTGGACCGCGTCGTACATCAGGTCCAGCAGCTCGCTCTTGCTGGGCACGTAGGTGTAGAGCGCCATCGCGGTACGGCCGAGCCGCTCGCCCACCGCGCGCATCGACAGCGCGGCCATGCCGTCCTCGTCCGCGACGGTGATCGCGGCGGTCACGATCGCGTCGACGCTCAGCCCCGGCCTGGGGCCGGGGCCGGGGCGCCGGCCCCGGTGCTCCGGACGGTCGGCGCGCCACAGCAGGGACATCGAACGACGGGCGTCGCCCTGTCCGGCAAAGACCACCACTTGCGACTCCTTACGCCGTAAAGTAACTTCGCCCGGGTAATTCCTTACGGCGTAAACTATCAGTCGGAGAGGGCGGGAGCCGCGATGGGGAAGGCGTTGACCGTTTCGTATGTGCGGGTCGTCGGCGTGGAGCGGGTCACTCCGCGGACGGCGCGCGTCACCTTCACCGGGGACGCGCTGGCGGAGCTCATGGAGGACCGGCCCGACCAGCAGATGAAGCTCTGCTTCCCGAGGGAGGGGCGGGGCGTGCCCCGGCTGCCGGAGCCGGACGCCGACGACACGTACGGCATGCGGTGGTACGAGGCGTACCTCGCGATCCCCGAGCCGGAGCGGCCGCTGCTGCGGAGCTTCACCGTTCGTGGGTACGACCGCCGACTGGACGTGATGGCGGTCGACTTCGTGCTCCATGGCGACGACGGACCCGCCACCCGCTGGGGCCGGGACGCGCGCCCCGGCGATGTGCTCGGCATGGTCGGCCCGTCTTCGCTGTACGCCCGCCCGCTGCCCGCCGCCGACTGGCTGCTGCTGGCCGGCGACGAGACGGCGCTCCCCGCGATCGGGACCCTGCTGGAGTCCCTGCCGGCCGGGGCGCGGGCGCTCGTCTGGGCCGAGGTCGCCGACGCGGCGGAGGAGCAGCCGCTCGGCTCGCCCGGCGACGTGACCGTCCACTGGGTGCACCGGGACCGGGGCGGGTCGTTGCCGGACGCGGTCCGGGCGGCCCGGCTGCCCGCCGGGTCCGGGGCCGCGTGGCTGGCCGGTGAGGCGGGGGCGGTACGGGCCCTGCGCCGCCATCTGGTCGAGGAGCGCGGGCTGCCCCGGGCGGCCGTGCAGTTCAGCGGGTACTGGCGGCGCAGCCTCACCCAGGACGACGCCCCGACCGAGGAGGACCTGGCCTGGGCGAAGGAGCAGGCGCAGGAGGAGCAGACGGGGGAGTGAGGGCGAAACGCCCCACCGGACGACAGGGCCTACCGGGTCGCCCGGCTCCCCGTTCCCCGGACGGCCCGGCCCGCCAGCGCCTGGGTGCGGCGGCCGTCCTCGATGACGAACCGGCCGTCGATCAGTACGTGCGGGATGCCGACCGGCAGCGTGCGCGGCTCCTCGAACGTGGAGCCCGCCGCCACCGTTCGCGGGTCGAAGAGGACCAGGTCGGCGCGGTAGCCCTCGCGGACGTACCCGCGGTCCGTCAGGCGCAGCCGCCGGGCCGGGCGCGAGGTGAGGTGGGCGACGCACTCCTCCAGTGACAGGATGCCCAACTCCCGTACGTACCTGCCTAGATACTGCGGGAACGTGCCGTAGGCGCGCGGGTGCGGCTTGTCGCCCTGGAGGATGCCGTCACTGCCCCCGGTGTGCACCCGGTGGCGCATGATCTGCCGCACGTTCTCCTCGTGGCCCACGTGCTGGAGGATCGTCGAGCCGAGCCGGTCCTCGACGAGCAGTCTGCGCGCGGTCACCCAGGGCGCCTCGCCGCGCAGCCGGGCGGACTCGGCCACCGTGCGTCCGACGTGGTCGGCGAGCGCGGGCACACCGACCCCAGAGATCTCGATCGTGTCCCACTCGATCGGCACGCCGTGGCAGCCGTCCGAGCCCAGCACCTCCATGTGGTGCCGGATCCGTTCCGCCGTCGCGTCGTCCGCGAGCCGGGTGAGCACCGACTCGGGCCCGCCCTCGCTCGCCCAGCTCGGCAGCATCGCGACGAGGGTCGTGCAGCCGGGGGTGTACGGGTAGGTGTCGAGGGAGATGTCGGCGCCCGCGTCGAGGGCGTCGTCGAGCAGGGCGAGCAGTTCGGGGGCCCTGCCCTTGTTCACGCCGAAGTTCATGGTGGCGTGGGCGAGATGGAGGGCGCAGCCCGCGTTCCTGGTGAGCTGCACCATCTCCTCGTACGCGCCGAGCGCGCCCGCCCCGTACGAGCGGTGGTGCGGGCAGTAGTAGCCGTCGTACTCGGCCACCACCCGGCACAGTTCGGTGAGTTCGGCGTCGTTCGCGTACATGCCGGGGGTGTACGTGAGGCCGGAGGACATACCGACCGCGCCCTCCGCCATGCCCCGGGCGACGAGTTCCTTCATCCGGGTCAGCTCGGCCCCGGTGGCGGGGCGGTCCTCCCAGCCCACCGCGTACATCCGGACCGTGCCCTGCGGGATGAGGTAGGCGGCGTTGACCGCGATGCCCCGCCCGTCGAAGTTGCGGTCCAGGCGGTCCAGGTATTCGCCGACCGTGCGCCAGTCGAAGTCGATGTCGTCGCCGTTGCCGTTCCAGCCGGTGATGGAACGGCGTACCTCGGCGAGCGTCCGGTCGTCGACCGGGGCGTACGACAGGCCGTCCTGGCCCAGGACTTCGAGGGTGACGCCCTGCGCGGCCTTGGCGCTGTGGTCAGGGTCGCGGAGCAGCGCGAGATCGCTGTGCGCGTGCATGTCGATGAAGCCGGGCGAGAGGACGAGCCCGTCGGCGTCGAGGACACGGCGGCCGGAGGGGCGCGGCCCGGCGGCGTGCTCGGGGTGGATCTCGGCGATCCGGCCGTCCCGGATGCCCACGTCGGCACGGCGGCCGGGGGCACCGGTGCCGTCGACGACGTGGGCGTTACGGATGACCAGGTCCATGGGGGGCTCCCAGATCAAGCCCCTCCGGCGATCGAGGAGCGGGCGTCCGGGGGCGGAGCCCCCGGTTACGGGAAGGGGCGGGCAGGGGAGCGGCCCCGCAGGGCAGCCCCCTCCGCGGGGATCAGAAGAACGTGCGGATGTAGTCCGTGACCGTGCCGTCCGCCGTGACCAGCGGAATCAACTGCCACTTGTCGAAGCTCGTGCACGGATGCGACAGGCCCATCCCCACCCAGTCGCCCACCTCCAGCTCGGCGCCCGGCTCCGTACGCACCCACGCGTGCTGGTCCGACAGACCGCTGACCGAGACACCCGCAGCCGGCCGGACCGCGCCGTCCCGGCCGGACCGCACGACCTGCGCCTCGGGAAGGTCGAGGTCGTACGCCGCGTCCCGCTTGCCCGCGTTGAGGAACGCCTGCTCGGCCGTCGGGCGCGACACGACCTGTGCCCACAGCCGGAAGGCGGGCTGCAGCACGCCCTCCTCCGGTACCCGGTTGAACGGGGTCAGATGGCGGTAGTGGCCGTCGTCGTGCGAGACATAGGCGCCCGAGCGCAGCAGCTTCAGCACCGGCGCGGACAGCTCCGGGATCTCCGCGAAGACGTCCGCCACCGCGTCGAACCACGCGCTGCCGCCCGCGCTGATCACGATCTCCCCGCCGGCCGCCGCGAAGCGCCCCGCGCGGTCGAAGTCGACGGCCAGCGCGACGAGCCGGCGCACCCAGTCCCGTACCCGCTCGCCGGACGCGTCCGGCACCTCGCCCTCGTAACCGGCCACGCCCACCAGACGCAGGGTCCCGGTCGCGGCCACCGCGTCGGCCACCGCCGCGCACTCGGCCTCGGTGCGGACGCCGGTGCGCGCACCCTCGCCCGCGCCCAGCTCCACGACGACCTCGACGGCGCGGGAGGCGCCCGCCGCGCGCAGCGCCTCGTCCATCAGCTCCACGCCGCGCACCGAGTCGACGTAACAGATGAAGCGGAACTCCGGGTCGGAGTCCAGCTCGCCGGCGAGCCAGCGCAGGGCCGCGGCGTCGACGAGCTCGTTGGCGAGGAAGATCCGCCGGATTCCGTACGCCCGGTAGACCCGCGCCTGGTGCGGCACGGCCGCGGTGATGCCCCAGGCACCGTGCTCCAGCTGGCGGGCGAAGAGCTGCGGGGACATGGAGGTCTTGCCGTGCGGGGCGAACGCGAGCCCGTGGCGCTCCGCGTACGTCTCCAGAAGGGCGAGGTTGTGCTCGACCGACTCGGCGGACAGGGCGAGCACCGGGGTGGTGAAGCCACCCGTGAAGAGGTTGCGCCGCTCGGCGGCGAGGGCGCCGACGGTCAGGCCCTCCGCATCGGGCGGGAGTGCCTTGAAGCGGTGGTCGACCAGCTCGTCGGCGAGTCCGGACACAGGACGGTCGGCGGCCAAGGGGGCCTCCTCGATCGAAGTCATCGTTGCATCATATGCAACACCCATTGCGTATATCGCTTAACGCTGTCTAACATCCGAGCCGACGCCGGGTCAATGGTGAGTGCCCGCGCCGCACCCCGAACCACTGCCCGCCGCACCGCCCCACCACTGAACCGCCCCCTGCTGAACCGCCGAACCGCCGAACCCGCGAGGAGCCCCGAGTGCCCGGAACCCCGGCCAGGACCGCCGAAGCCGCCACGGCCGCCGAAGTCGTGTGCCTCGGCGAGTCCATGGTGACGTTCCTGCCGTCGCAGCCCGGACGCCTCGCCGACGTACCCTCCTTCGGCCGCGGCATCGGCGGCGCCGAGTCCAATGTCGCCTGCGCGCTGGCCGCCGCCGGGCACCGGGCGGCCTGGGTCAGCCGGGTCGGCGCGGACGGATTCGGCGACCATCTCGTCGAGGCGATCACCGGGTACGGGGTCGACACCTCCGGTGTGCGGCGCGATCCGTCGCGGCCCACCGGGATCTACTTCCGCACCGCGACCGACCGGGCCGCCGATGTGTACGAGGTCGCCTACTACCGGGCCGGGTCCGCCGCGTCCGCGATGTCCCCGCGGACCATCCCGTACGAGACGCTGCCCGCGGCCCGGGTCCTGCACCTGTCCGGCATCACCGCGGCGCTCTCCGCCGACTGCCTGGCCCTGCTCCACGACCTGACCGCGCCCCGGCCCGGCCGTCCGCCGATCTCCTTCGACGTCAACCACCGGCCGGGTCTGTGGCGCGACGCCGACGCGTCCCCCGAGGTGCTCCTCGACCTGGCCCGCCGCAGCGACCTGGTCTTCGTCGGCGAGGACGAGGCGGAGGAGGCGTGGGGGGCGACGGGCGCGGAGGCGATCCGCGCGGCGCTGCCGGAGCCGTCCGTCCTGGTCGTGAAGCGGGGATCCGACGGGGCGACGGTCTTCTCGGGCGCCGGAGACGTCACCACCGTCCCCGCCCTCCGCGTGGACGTCGTCGCACCCGTCGGCGCCGGCGACGCCTTCGCCGCCGGGTTCCTCTCCGCCACCCTCCGCGACCTCCCCGTACGCGACCGCGTCCGGCACGGCCACCTCATGGCCGCCGCCGTCCTCACCGTCCCCGGCGACCTCACCGCCCCGCCGGCCCGCGCGCACGCCGACGCCCTTGCCGCCCTGGACGACGAGGCCTGGGGGAGACTTCGTCTCGGCCCCGGGTGGACGGGGGACGACCAGGAGGTACGTACGACATGAGTCAGACCGTCGACCGGGCGCTGAGCATCCTGCCGCTGCTCGCCCAGGGACCCGCCGACCTCGGCCAGGTCGCCGAGCGGCTCGGCGTCCACAAGTCCACGGCGCTGCGCCTGCTCCGTACGCTCCACGAGCACGGACTCGTCTACCGCCAGCAGGACCAGCGCTACCGCCTCGGCGCCCGCCTCTTCGCCCTCGCGCAGGAGGCCGTCGAGAACCTCGACGTACGGGAGATCGCCCACCCCCACCTCGTCGAACTCAACGAGAGCTGCGGTCACACCGTGCATCTCGCGGTGTACGAGGAGCAGGAGGTCCTCTACATCGACAAGGTCGAGAGCCGCTACCCGGTCAGGATGTACTCGCGGATCGGCAAGCCCGTCGCGATCACCGTCGCCGCCGTCGCGAAGCTGCTCCTCGCCGACCTCGCCGAGCCCGAGCGGCGCGCCATCGCCGAGAAGCTCGACTACCCCATGTACACGTCCCGTTCGACCCCGAACGCCGGTGCCTTCCTGAAGGAGCTCACCGTCGTCCGCGAACAGGGCTGGGCCACCGACCTCGGCGGCCACGAGGAGTCCATCAACTGCGTCGGCGCCCCCATCCGGGGGGCGGACGGGCGGGTCGTGGCCGCGATGTCGGTCTCCGCGCCCAATGTCGTCGTCACGGCCGAGGAACTCCTCACCCTGCTCCCGCTGGTGCGCCGCACCGCCGACTCCATCAGCCGGGAGTACTCCGGCACCACCCGACCCAAGAAAGCCTGAACAGCCATGACCGAGAAGATCGCCCTCACCCCGAGCACCCACACCACGCCCCCCGCGAAGTTCTCGCACGGGGTGAAGAAGGGGAACATCCTCCAGGTCGCCGGCCAGGTCGGCTTCCTGCCCGCGGTCGAGGGCCAGGCCCCGACCCCCGCCGGTCCGACGCTGCGCGAGCAGACCCTCCAGACCTTCGCCAACGTCAAGGCGATCCTGGAGGAGGGCGGCGCGAGCTGGGACGACGTGATGATGATGCGCGTCTACCTCACGGACGTGGACCACTTCGCCGAGATGAACGAGATCTACAACGCCTACTTCGGCGAGCAGGACCTCAAGGCCGCCCCCGCCGCCCGCACGACGGTCTACGTCGGCCTCCCCAAGGGCCTGCTCATCGAGATCGACGCGCTCGCGGTCCTCGGCTGAACCAGCTGATCCACTTGCCGCACCCGCTCCACGCGCACGGCACGGCGCTCCGCTCCGCAGGAGCGCCGTGCCGCGCTCCCCCACACCCGAAAACCGTCTCCGACAACGGAGTTACGCATGCTGCTCGCCGCAACCCCACCACCGGCCGAGACACCGCCCCACACCGGTGGCATCCTTCCGCTGATCGACGGCACCGCCGGTCTGCTCACCGTCGCCGCCCTCGGAATCGCGCTCCTCCTCTTCCTGATCATCAAGGTCAGGCTGCAGCCGTTCGTCGCGCTGCTCGCCGTCTCCATAGCCGTCGGCCTGGGCGCCGGACTCTCCGTCACCGAACTCTTCGGCACGGTCCAGAGGTCCGCCGCGGTCTCCGTCATCGAATCCGGCATGGGCGGCATCCTCGGCCATGTGGCGATCATCATCGGCCTCGGTACGATGCTCGGCTCGATCCTCGAAGTCTCGGGCGGCGCCGAGGTGTTGAGCACCCGCCTGCTGAACCTCTTCGGCGAGAAGCGCGCCCCGCTCGCCATGGGCCTGACCGGCCTCATCTTCGGCGTCCCGGTCTTCTTCGACGTCGGCATCTTCGTCCTCGCGCCGATCGTCTACGCCGCCGCCAAACGCTCGGGCAAGTCGATCCTGCTCTACGCGATGCCGCTGCTGGCGGGCCTCTCGATGACCCACGCCTTCCTGCCGCCGCACCCGGGACCGGTCGCCGCCGCCGGACTCTTCCACGTCTCCCTCGGCTGGGTCATCCTGATGGGCGCCGTCGTCGGCATCCCGTCCGTCCTCGCCGCCTGGGGCTACGCCGCGTGGATCGGGAAGCGGATCTTCGTCGCCGTCCCGCAGGACATGGTCGAGGCCGCCGAGGAGGCCAGGGCGGCGGTCGTCGCCGAGCAGCGGGCCGCCGGGGTCACCCCGCGCGAGGAGCCGGTCGCGCTCTCCACCGTACTCACGATCATCGGCACCCCGCTGGTGCTGATCCTCGCCGCGACGTTCTCCTCCGTCGCGCTGGACCCCTCCACCCCGCGCTCCGTCATCGAGTTCTTCGGCAACCCCTTCGTCGCCCTGACGATCGCGCTGGTGCTGGCGTACTACATGCTGGGCATCCGCCGCGGCTGGTCCCGCAAGTCCCTTGAATCGGTGTCCACTTCGTCCCTCAAGCCGGTCGGCAACATCCTGCTGGTCGTCGGTGCGGGCGGTGTGTTCGGCGCCGTCCTCAAGGCCAGCGGCATCGCGGACGCCCTCGCCAAGACCTTCAACGACGTCGGACTGCCGGTCATCCTGCTCGCCTGGCTGATCTCCGTGGTGCTGCGCGTCGCCCAGGGCTCGGCGACGGTCGCCATCGTCACCACCGCCGGCATCGTCGTCCCCCTGGTCGAGGGCCAGGACCTCTCGCAGGCCCATCTGGCCCTGATCATCATGGCGATCTCGGCCGGTTCGATCTTCGCCTCGCACGTGAACGACGGCGGATTCTGGATGGTGTCGAAGTACTTCGGCATCTCCGAACGCGACACCCTGAAGTCCTGGACGGTCCTGGAGACGGTCCTGTCGGTCGCGGGGTTCGCGGTGGCGGCGCTGCTCAGCCTGGTGATCTAGGTCCGTCGTTTGGATCATGCCGGGCTCGCGGGCCGGACACCTGAGCCGGTACGGCCGGCCCGGCGCCCCACCGGGGACGCCGTGCCGTGCCGGTTCAGGCCCCCGACGCGCAGATGATGCTCCGGCCGTTGTTCACCGGCCAGTACCAGAACCGCTCTCCGCGCCCGGCCGGACAGGTCCAGTTCGTGCCCGCCGCGGGCGCCTTGTAGTAGCCGGTGATCCGGAGGATCGACTGGCCGGCCCGGGGCACGGTGGACGCGTTGCAGTCCCACACCACCGTCAGATCGGCGTTGGTGGCGCCTTTGACCTGTGCGGGGAAGCACTGGCCCACCTGATACACCCGGTCGAGGCAGAGCGTCCTCTCGACGCCGTCCGCACCGGATTTTCGCCACCAGGTGAAGCCCGGTCCGCTGTCGCAGGAGCCGGAGGCTCCGGCGGTGGTGCTGACGCGATTGACGTGCATGTAGGCGTTCGACGCCCGGCAGCCCACCCGGTCCGGACTGCCGGCGCTCATGTTGCCGTGCCCGTCGTTGTACACGTCGAGACAGTCACCGGCGCGCACCGCCGCGAACGCCAGATCGGTGGCGTCCGGGGTGGGAGTCGGAGTGGGGGTGGGCGTGGGGGTGGGTGACGACTCCTCGGTGCCACCGCCGGAGGCGTCGGTGCTGCTGCCGCCGACGCTGCCGGAACCGCTGTCGCCGTAGTTGTCGGAGCCGGTGCCGCTGCCGTCCGTGTGGGTGTCGAGGTCGCTGCCGGCACTGGTGGTGCTGGCGGAGGACGCCCCGCTGCCGCTCCCCTTCCCCGCTTCCCAGGGCTGCCAGAACACCAGGGCGACGACGACGGCCACGGCGACCAGCCAGCCCCAGTTCGAGGAGCCGCCCGAAGGCGCGGCCGGCGGGGGCGTCGCGCGCGTCGTGCCCGGGGTGGGCGAGGCGGTGGTGGACGAGGCGGTGGTGGACGAGGCCGCACGCGCCCGAGCGGCACGGGCCGCCTGCTCGGCGCGCTGCCTTTCGGCCCGCTCCCGCCTGGCCCGTTCTTGCGCGGCCCGCTCCCGCCTGGCCCGCTCCTGCGCGGCTCGCTCCCGTTCGGCGCGCTCGGCCTCCAGCCGGGCCGCCTCCGCCTGCTCCCGTTCCGCCCGCTCCCGTTCGATGCGTTCGACCCGTTCGGCCTGGTCGCGCTCCGCCTGCTCCCGTTCGGCCTGCTCCGCCCGCTGCCGCTCCGCCAGCTCCGCGAGTACCGCCAGGTCCTGCCTCGCACGCTCACGGCGGGCGCGGTCGCGGGCCGCGCGGGCCTCGCGCTCCGGCGGGTAGACCAGTGTCGGGGCCGGGGACGGCACCACCTTCGTGCGCTGGTCGACGGTCGGGGCCACCGGGTGCGCATGGCGGTCGTTCGCGAGTTCCAGCCCCTGTGTCGCGTACGCGCCGATCAGCGCCGTCCATCGTGGCGGCAGCCACCGGGTGCCGCTGTGCGTAGCAGGCAGGCCGGCCTGGTCCTCGCGGAACCGGGCGAGCAGCTCCGCGGGCTCGGGGCGCCGGGCCGGGTCGACGGCCAGGCAGGGCCGGACCGTCGCGACGAGCTCCTTCGGCAGGCCGTCCAGGTCGAGCTCGCCGCGCTGGACGCGGGCCAGCAGCCGCAGCGTGTCGCCGTCCGCGCGGTAGGGCGCCCGCCCGGTGGCGAGCAGGAACAGCGTGGCACCCAGGGAGTAGACGTCGGATGCGGCGGTCGACGCCTCGCCACGGGCCTGTTCGGGGGAGGTGAAGGCGATCGTGCCGAGCGTGAGGCCGGTGAGCGTGAGGTCACTGGCGTGCGAGATGCCGAAGTCGATGACCCGGGGGCCCTCCAGCGGCAGCAGCACGTTCTGCGGCTTCACATCGCGGTGGACGATGCCCACCCCGTGCAGGGTGACCAGTGCCTCCGCGGTCCCGGCGGCGATCCACCGTACGGCCGAAGCGGGTAACACCCCGCAGCTGCGTACGAGTTCGGAGAGCGGCGGTGCGGCGATGTAGTCGATGGCCATCCACGGCCGCTCGGCGTCGGGGTCGGCGTCCCGTACGCGCGCCGTGTACGCGCTGTCGACCCGTTGCGCGAGCGACACCTCGCGGGCGAAGCGCCGCCGGTCGACCTCGCTGACGGTCCCCTCGGCCAGCAGCGTCTTCACGGCGACGAGCCCCTGCCCGCCGCGCTCGCCGCCGCGGGCCAGATAGATCCGCCCCATGCCGCCGGACGCCAGGCGTCCGATCAGCCGGTACGGCCCGAGCACCGCCGGATCGTCCCCGCCCAGCGTCTGAATCCGCGCCCCGGCCATGTCCCTCCCCCTGTCGCACCGCCACCGCGCCCCACAACGGTGCCATGAACATGCCCGAACGGCCATGGAAGTTTCGCGGTCCCGGACAGGCTGTTGCGGGTCCGGGACAGAGCCGGGACGGCCGCCGGACCCGGAACATGCAGCAGCGCCGCCGGGGGAGCGGCGGCGCTGCTGGTCACTGATGCCGGCCGGTGGTCACGGCGGGCCGTGTGTGCGGATCGGTGGTGATGACAGGCCGTGCGTGTGCGGACCGGTGGTTACGGCAGGCCGTGCACGTGCGGGCCCACCGCGTTCGACCAGGCGTTGCCCGACTTGGCGTCCCAGGCGGTCGACCAGGTCATCGCGCCGCGGATGCCCGGGTACGTCTTCGAGGGCTTGAACGTGCCGCAGTTGGTACCGGAGGCCAGGCAGTCCAGGGCCGCGTTCACGACCGACGGGGAGACGTAGCCGCCGCCCGCGGCGCTGGTGGAGGCGGGGACACCGAGTCCGACCTGGGACGGGGCGAGGCCGCCCTCCAGCTGGATGCAGGCGAGCGCGGTGAGGAAGTCCACCGAGCCCTGCGAGTAGACCTTGCCGTCGCAGCCGAGCATCGAACCGCTGTTGTAGTACTGCATGTTGACGACGGTCAGGATGTCCTTGATGCCGAGGGCCGTCTTGAAGTACTCGCCCCCGGTGGACTGCATGTCGATGGTCTGCGGGGCCATCGTGATGACGAGACCGGAGCCCGCCTTCTGCGACAGCGAGCGCAGTGCCTTCGTCATGTAGGTGGAGTTGAGGCCGTTCTCCAGGTCGATGTCGACGCCGTTGAAGCCGTACTCCTGGATGAGCGAGTAGACCGAGTTGGCGAAGTTGGTCGCGGAGGCGTCGCTGTTGACCGAGACGGACCCCTTCTCGCCGCCGACCGAGATGATGACGTTCTTCCCGGCCGCCTGCTTCGCCTTGATGTCGGCCTTGAACTGGTCGACGGTGTAGCCGTTCAGGCCCGCCGTGTCCAGGTTGAAGGTGACGGCGCCCGGTGTGCTCGTGGCGTCGGCGAAGGAGACCGCGATGATGTCGTAGTTCGCGGGCACGTCGCTGAGCTTCTGCACGGTCGCGCCGTTGTTGAAGTTCTGCCAGTAGCCGGTCACCGCGTGCTTGGGGACGGAGGTGCCGGGGTTGGGGTTGCCACCGCCCTCCTTGGCCGTACGGCCGCTGACCGTGGTCGACTTGACGGACTCACCGGCCGCGTTGGTGGCGGTCACCGCGAACTGGTACGCCGTGTCGGCGGCCAGCCCCGTGACCGTCGCCGAGCTTCCGGTGGTCGTGGTCGCCTTCTGACCGTCCCGGTAGACGGTGTAGCCGGTCGCGCCGGACACCGCGTTCCAGGACAGGGCCACGGAGGAGGAGGTGGTCGCGCCGACCGCGAGCCCGGCCGGGGCGGACGGGATGGTCGGCTCCGGGTCGGTGCCGCCCCCGCCGTCGGGGCCGTTGACCGAGACGTCGTCCACCAGGTAGGCGGCCTGCCCGTACCAGCCGTGTGTGTAGACCTCGACCGAGGTGGTCTTCGGGCCGGTCTTGAAGCTGGTGGTGAGCTGGGTCCAGTTGCCGGAGCCGGGCGACCAGGTCGACACATCGGTGGTTCCGGTACCGCTCGCGCCGAGGTACGCGTACCCGCCCTGCACCCAGGAGCTGAGCGTGTACGTCGAGTCGGGCTTCACGGCCACGGTCTGGGCGCACCGCGCGGTGTCCTGGCCGGACGGCGTGGCCTTGAGAGCGGCGGTGCCACCGTGCACGGGGGAGGAGACGGTGGCGCCGCTGCCGGCGGTACAGGTCCAGTTGGCGAGGCCGGACTCGAAGCCCGCGTTCTTGGCGACGTTGATATCGGCGGCCTGGGCGCTTCCGGCGAGACCCGTGGCGGTCAGCGCGCCGGCCGCGAGGACGGCCATGGCGGCGCCGAGCCGGACCCGGCCGCGGCGCCCGTGGATTCTGTGGCCGCTGAGGGGGGAACGTTCCACTTGCTGCCTCCGTGGGGGAGTTGGGGATGCCTGCCGGGCGTACCCGGGACGAGCCGGCGGGGTGGACCGGCGGTACTCCGGGCCGTCCGGGAGGTGACGGGGAGAAGAAGGGGATATGGAGTTGAGGAACGGTGGCCACCGCTGGCCGATAAACTGGTCCAGACCAATCAAGTTGTCAAGACCTCTGGCAACGAGACCTGCGGCGATCGGGTTCGCCGAGTCGGTCCGTACTCGCTCCGCTTCCGCCCCGCGAAGCCCTCCGCGGGGCGCCGAAGTCCAGGCGGCGCGCCTGTGAATTGACGTTTTGTTGACCTCCCGGGGTCACGTGCGGGTGATGCCGCGGGAGTGCTCGGACAGTGACGGACCGGCCCTCCGCGGGGGTCGGTGCGGGAGGTTCCGCATCCGTGCTGACGTGCGGAGATGAATTCCCGGCCCCAGGTGACGGGAAGGTGGACCGGTAACCCTCCGCAGTTGTACAGAAGTTGACGATTTTCGATTTGATCCGATTTAGCACGCGGGCGTTACGCGGGCGCCTCGCACACGTTGTCGGACTGGCCTCCGAAAAGTGTTCTCTGCCAGGTAGGACGTGGATAAAGTGCTGAGGCAGAACCGCGGAGCAGGAGCGATTGCGGCCGACGTCATGACCGGCGTCCGGCCGGAAGCCGAAACGGGGAACAGCGTGCCGACCGCAATAGCAGTGACCAGTGCTGACTTGGTACTACCTCCGACCGATCAGCAGACACCGACAGCCGCCCTGCTGCAGGCGCCCGATGCCCAGGCGTTGGAGATGGCCATCGGTGACATGCATGTGCTGCTCGAACAGCACGGCTATGTCGTGGCCGTCTACCCGACCGGCATCTCGCCCGCCCACGAGCGCCGGCTCTACTCCGTGCGCTCGGTCCTGGAGAGCGACCGCATCGCCCTGGTCAAGGTGGACCTCCCGCCGCTGGGTGTCGCCGTACTCGTCAGGCAGTTGCGCCAGTTGTCCATCTGTGACTTCAGCCCCGGAGTGGTCGCCTCCGCCGCCCGGCTGCTGACGCACTACATCCACGCCGGCGCCCTGCTCCACTCCGTCACCAAGTTCGACCGGGTCCCGGTCGACCTCAGGACCCATGCGAAGTCCTGGGTGCCCGGCTCCCAGTTCGCCGTGGTCGCGGGACCCGAGCCGCAGCTCGTCAGGGTCGGCCCGAAGGCCGACCCGCCGACCGGACCGGAATTCGCCACCCACCTGATGACCGCCAAAGGGCAGTCGCAGTCGGAGTGGGTGAAGGAGACCCTCGCGCCCGCGTGGCAGGTCCAGTCCATTCACGAGTCCGCACTTCCGTCCGAATCCCCGGCATGGTGGGGAACCGGAAAACTGGTGGAATTCGCCGCCTACCTGCCAGACATCTCCGTCCTGTACCAATTGGTGTCCTCCGTACGCCGTGAGAACTGCCACTGGTGCCGAATGGAACTCATCGGTGATCGCTGCGGGTTCTGCTCCTCCCCGCTACCCGCGGCCGAGAACCGAATGCACTCCGCCGGTGTCCTCAGCCATGAAGCGCTCGCACCACCGCAGTCCTAGCGCTTCCGCTTTCCTCCGTAGACGCCCTTCTGTCCGCTGCCCCACGCATCCGAATCGAACGAGGTTGTCCGGCCCATGAACTCCCGTCAGCGCCGCGGCGTGATACTCCTGCTTTTGTCGGTTCTGTGCGCCTTCGGCGCCTTCGCCGGCGTGCTCTCGGTGATCAGCGATGTCAACTCCAAGGTCGGGCCCGAGGTTTCGGCCTACCAGCTGAGGTCCGACGTGGCGCCCTATACCGCGCTGACCTCCGGGCAGTTCGAGAAGATCTCGATGCCCAAGCGCTGGCTCTCCCACAACGCGGTCACCGATCTCTCCGAGGTGAACGGCAAGATCGCCGTCACCCAGCTGCGCAAGGGCTCGCTGCTCCAGTCCGACATGATGCAGCGCCGCCCCGAACTGCAGCCCGGGGAGCAGGAGATCGCCATCATGATCGACGCCGCCACCGGCGTCGCGGGCAAGATCACCCCCGGCGCCACCGTCAACATCTACGCCACCTTCGCCGGCGAACGCGACGGCGACCCGTCCCAGTCGAAGGTCATCGTCTCCAACGCCAAGGTCCTGGACGTCGGCAAGCTGACCGCCCTGGAGCCCAGCCACGACGGCAAGTCCAACATGGGCACCGAGGCCGTCCCGATCACCTTCGCCCTCAACACGCTCGACACCCAGCGCATCGCCTACGCCGAATCCTTCGCGGAGCACGTACGCCTCGCGCTCCTCGCCTCCGGCAGCGACAGCACCATCCGTCCGGGCGACCGCTCCTACACGCTCGACAAGGACAAGTGAGGATCGAATGACCACGAGGATCCTCCCGGCCGTCGGTGACGTCGACGCGGCCAGATCCGTCACCACCCTGCTCAGCCAGCTCCCCGACGCCGAGCCGGCCGCTCCGGTCACCGACTCGACACAGCTCATCGACACCCTCGCCCGGCTCGCGGGCGAATCGCTCGACGATCTGCCCGAGGTCGTGCTGGTCCACGAGCGGATCGGACCGGTGCCGGCCCTGGAACTGATCCGGGAGGTCTCCCTGCGCTTCCCCGCCATCGGGGTCGTGCTGATCACCGCCGATGTCACCCCCGGCCTGTTCGCGTCCGCGATGGAATCGGGTGCGCGAGGCGTCGTCACCCTCCCCCTCAGCTACGAAGAACTGGCCAGCAGGGTTCAATCCGCGGCCCAATGGTCCGTCGGCGTCCGCCGCCACCTGACCACCGGCGCCGATGTCTTCACCGGCCCCGGCGGTACGGTCATCACCGTCAGCGGCGCGAAGGGCGGCGTCGGGACCACCGTCGCCGCCGTACAGATAGCCCTGGCGGCCCAGACGTCCGGGCGCAACGTCGCCCTGGTCGACCTGGACCTCCAGGCCGGTGACATCGGCTCTTACCTCGATGTGCAGTTCCGGCGTTCCATCGTCGACCTGTCGACGATCACCGACATATCGCCGCGCGTCCTGTCCGACGCCGTGTTCAGCCACGGCACCGGCCTGGCGCTGCTCCTGGCGCCCAGCGAGGGCGAGAGCGCCGAGGAGGTCAGCGACCGCTCGGCCCGGCAGATCGTCAGCGCCCTGCGCTCGCGCTACGAGGTCGTGGTGATCGACTGCGGCAGCCAGCTCCAGGGCGCCAGCGCGGCGGCCATCGAGATGGCCGACACGGCACTGCTGGTCACCACACCCGATGTGATCGCGGTGCGCGGTGCGAAGCGGGTCGTACGGATGTGGGAACGGCTCCAGATCCGCAAGGCCGAGGACACGGTCACCCTTGTCAACCGCTTCATCCGCAACACCGAGATCCAGCCGCAGCTGATCGAGAAGATCACCGGAACCAGCACGGCCAACACTGCGGTCCCCGCGAACTTCAAGGAACTCCAGGCCGTCGTCGACGCGGGCCGACTGCACGAACTCGACTCCAAGAGCACGGTCAAACAGGCCCTCTGGGCCCTTGCGGGCGAGCTCGGCATCGTCAAGGTTCCTGAGAAGGCGGAAAAGAACGGCGCGAAGAGCGGCGCGAAGTTCAAGAACGACCGAGGCTCGATCGGCCGCCGACGCGACCGTGACGGCGACTCCCGGAACCGTTGACGACCTAGGGGGCAAGTTGACCAATGGCACTTACCGAGACGAAAGACACGGAGATACGGGGAAGGCGTTACGGTGACGCCGCCCCGGCGGATCTGCCCGAGCGGGACCTGACACAGGGACGGATGCGCGCCCGGCTGCTCGGCCGGGGGCGTGATCGCGGTCAGACCGCGATCGAGTTTCTGGGCGTCACGCCGCTGATCATCCTGTTGTGCGTCGCGCTCTGGCAGTGCGCGCTGATCGGCTACACGTTCTCCCTGGCGGGGAACTCGGCGGACGAGGCCGCGCACTCGGGGGCCATCTCGGAGGGCTCGCGGGGCCGCGCCTGCCGGGAAGCGGCCGAGAAGAACCTGCCGAAGGTGTGGCGGGAGGCGATGAAGCGGACGAATTGCGATGACTCGTCCGGGCTGTACAAGGCCACGGTGAAGCTGCGGGTGCCGGTCCTGGTGCCCGGAGTCTTCAACCTGCCGATGACCATCGAGGGCAACGCCGCGTCGCCGCTGGAGGCCGAGCGATGAGCATGCGCACGCACACACCGGGCCGGAGGACCGCCGGGTCCCGCCGTGACCGCGGGCAGGTCGCCATCGAGTACATGGGCTTCATCCCGCTGATGCTTCTGGTGGGTCTCTTCGCGATCCAGCTGGGGGTTGCCGCGTACGCCGCCAACCAGGCGGGCACCGGCGCCCGCACGGCGGCGCGTTCCGCCAGCCAGGACGTGCCGCGCGGGGATTCCGAGCGGGCGGGGCGCGAGGCGATGAGTGACTGGCTCGGCAGCTACAAGAACTCGAAGTTCAGCCGACACGGCGGGACCGGCGAAGTGACGTACACCACTCGCGTGAGGATCCCCTCCGTTGTGCCCGGGATCGACGACTGGGGTTGGGCCAAGCGCAGTTCCACCATGCCGCGAGGGTGAGCGGGGTCCGCATCGCACGACCGGAGCACTACAAGCACGTCTGAGCGAGGAGTTACGCAATGAGTCTGCGGGCACGCATGACCGCCCCCGAGAAGAACGGCGGGGCGCGGGAGGACAGCCACATGGTGGCGTCCTACCGCGCCAAGCTGCTCGAAGAGATCGACCTGGCCGAGATGTCCTCGCTCGCCGCCGCAGACCGGCGGGCCCGGCTGGAGCGCGTGCTCAGCCACATCATCAGCCGCGAAGGACCGGTTCTCTCGACCGTCGAACGCACCCAGCTGATCCGCCGGGTCGTCGACGAGGCCCTCGGCCTCGGCATCCTGGAACCGCTCCTCGAAGACGCGTCCATCACCGAAATCATGGTGAACGGGCCGGACCAGATCTTCGTCGAGCGCAGCGGCAAGGTCGAGAAGCTGCCCATGCGCTTCAGCTCGCACGAGCAGCTGATGCAGACCATCGAGCGCATCGTGTCGACGGTCAACCGTCGTGTGGATGAGCAGAACCCCATGGTCGACGCGCGTCTACCCAGCGGTGAACGTGTCAACGTGATCATCCCGCCGCTGTCGCTGACCGGTGCGACGCTCACCATCCGACGGTTCCCGAGGGCCTTCACGCTCCAGGAAATGATCAATGTCGGCTCGCTCGACGAGCAGATGCTGATCCTCCTGGCCGGACTCGTCCAGGCCAAGCTCAACGTCATCGTCTCCGGAGCCACCGGTACCGGGAAGACGACCCTCCTCAACGCGCTCTCCGGCCTCATCCCCGACAGCGAGCGCATCGTCACCATCGAGGACTCGGCCGAGCTCCAGCTCCAGCAGAGCCACGTCATCCGGCTGGAGTCCCGGCCGGCGAACGTGGAGGGGAAGGGCCAGATCACCATCCGTGACCTGGTCCGCAACTCCCTGCGTATGCGCCCCGACCGCATCGTCGTCGGTGAGGTCCGTGGCGGCGAATCGCTCGACATGCTCCAGGCGATGTCGACCGGTCACGACGGCTCGCTCGCCACCGTCCACGCCAACAACGCCGAGGACGCGCTCATGCGTCTGCAGACCCTGGCCTCGATGTCCGAGATCAAGATCCCGTTCGAGGCGCTGCACGACCAGATCAACAGCGCCGTCGACGTCATCGTCCAGCTCACCAGGCACGCCGACGGTTCCCGAAAGATCACCGAGATCGCCGTCCTCGACTCGCACGGGCGCGATCCCTACCGCATTGTGACCGTCGCCAAGTTCGACGCCCAGCCGATGGACGCCGAGGGGCGGATCAACGGCGAGTTCAACTACCTCCCGATCCCGCGCAAGATCGCCGAGCGCCTCTACATGGCCAGCCAGCCCGTCCCGCAGGCCTTCGGGGTCGCCGAATCCGCCGAACAGCTCGCCACCCGAGAGGCCAACTAGGTACGTGCCATGACGAATCTTCCTCTTCTCAGCATCGGTGCCACGCTGCTCTGCGGCGTCACGGGCGTCATGGGCCTGCACGCCTACTCCGGCGGCAAGGCCGACCGGGACGCCATGGTGGACCGCCTGTCGTACACCGGTCACATCCCCGAGACCGGGCGGCACCGCCGGTTCCGCGGTCTCGACTCCAGGCTGCGCAGGACCGGCCTCGGCCGGAAGCTCGAACTGAAGCTGGCCGCCACCGGCCTCGACATCACCCCGGGTGAGTTCTTCGTCTGCGCGCTCGCAGCGATGGCCGGGCTCTGGATGATCGCCTCGTCGATACTCGCGAGCTTCTTCGGCCCGGTCGCCGCCCTGATCGGCCTCTGGGGCACCAACGCTTTCCTGAACTGGGAGCGGACCAAGCGCACCGAACGCTTCATCAACCAGCTTCCCGAGCTCGCCCGCATCCTCGCCAACGCCACCCAGGCAGGCCTGGCGCTGCGTACCTCCATCGGCATGGCGGCGGACGAAATGGAGGACCCGGCGGGCGAGGAACTGGCCAGGGTCTCCCGGCGCCTCGCCGTCGGTGAACCTCTCGACGACGCGCTGAGCGAGCTGACCGACCGGCTCCCCTCCCGCGAACTCGTCGTCCTCGTCACCACCCTGGTCCTGTCCAACCGGGCCGGCGGTACGGTCGTCAGCTCCCTGCGCAACCTCACCGAGACGCTGGAGGAGCGCAAGGAGACCCGGCGAGAGGTCAAGACCCAGCTGTCCCAGGTCACCGTCACCGCCTACGCCGTCCCCATCTTCGGCCTGGGCGCCATGCTCCTGATGAACGCCGTCATGCCCGGTGCCCTCGACCGTATGACCGGTGCCTTCATCGGCCAGGTCGCGGTGGTCATCGCGATTACCCTCTACGCGATCGGATTCATCGTGATCCGCCGTCTGTCCCGGATCGACGTCTGATGGGCGGGGCACACATGGACCTGCTGCTCGCGGGCGGCATGGCTCTGGCCGTGTACGGCGCCATCGCCGGCATCCGCATGTACCGGGCCGACGCGAAGCTCCCCGGTGACCTGGCCATCGCTCTGGAGGTCGGCGCGACCCGCACCAGCGCGGTCGGCTCCGGCATCGACCGGCTGGGCATGCGCTGGGCCCCCGCGGTCCTGCGGATGATGGGCCCGAAGGCCGTCAACAAGAAGCGCCGCCAGATCGACATGGCGGGTAACCCGGGCGGTCTGACCCTCGACCGCTACGCCGCACGTCGCGCCGTCTACGGCGCCCTCGGCGGGCTCGGTGCGTTCACGATGATCCTACGTGAGCAGCTCTTTCTCTCCCTGGTGCTGATCGCCTTCGGTATCTTCTGGGTGGAGGTCGGCCTCTGGTCGGCGGTCCGCGTCCGCCGCGACCACATCGACCGGACGCTCCCGGACTTCCTCGACGTGCTCGCCGTCGTCGTGTCGGCGGGCCTCGGCTTCCGCCAGGCCCTGGGGCGCGTCGCCGAGAAGTACGAGGGCCCCTGGGCCGACGAACTCCGCATCACCCTGCGCCAGATGGACATGGGCGTCAGCCGCCGCGAGGCGTTCGAGCAGCTGCGCAAGCGCAATGACTCGGAGCAGGTGGCGATGTTCGTGACCACGCTCCAGCAGGGCGAGGAGCTCGGTGCGCCGATCGTCGAGACGCTGATCCAGATTGCCAACGACATGCGGCGCACGGACGCCCAGAATGCCCGTCGGAAGGCGGCCAGGGCCGTTCCCAAAGCGACCTTCGCCGTCACCACGTTCCTTCTTCCCGGAACCTTGGTGCTGCTGACCGTCGGCTTCGTCTACGGGGCCAACGTCGACATCAGCTTCCTCACGGGCGGATGACGTGAACGACGCGGACGGCGGGCAGGACGGTCAGAGGGAGGTGACAGGCTCATGTCTTTCCAACTCGGCAGCATCCAGACCGGACTGAACACGGAGGTGCGCCGGGCCATCACCGATCCCGGATCACGCCCGGCGTTCGCGATCCAGCTCAATGCCCTCCAGGCAATGTGCCGACAGGTCTTCGGCTTCCGGCTCGCGATGATTGCCATAGCCACACCGTTCGCGATCGGCCACACCGCGTCGGGTCCGGCCACCTGGCTGATCGGCTCGGCCATCCTCGTCACGTTCATGGGCTCGTACGTCCTGTTCCGTGACTGGGATCGCTTCGGCCCCGTACTCCTGCGCCACCCCTGGCTGCTTGGCATAGACGCCTTCTTCGGCGCCCTGCTGCTGATCACCGCCAGTCCCGAGTCCACCCTCGCCTATGTCACCGTCTGCACCCCCCTGCTGGCCGGACTTGTCTACGGCTGGCGCGGGGCGGCGGTCTTCGCCGCACTCCAGATCGTCATCGTCCTCGGGGTGTACGGAACCAACCCGAAACTGCAGCCCGCCGACGCCACGGCGCTCTTGCTCCCCGGTTTCTGCGTGATCGCCGGTGCCGTCGGCGTCACCCTGCGCAATCTGCTCCTCCGCTTCGGGACGGCGAGCCAGGCCCTCACCGAGACCAGGGCCCGGCTCGCCGTCAACGAGGCCATCGAGGGCGAACGCACCCGACTCGCCCGGGAGATGCACGATTCGGTGGCCAAGACCCTGCACGGTCTGGCCCTGGCCGCCGACGGTCTGGCCCGCTCCTCCGACCGCGTGGACCCGCTTGTCGTCAAGCACCAGGCCGAACTGGTCGCCCGCGCTGCCCGCCGGGCCGCCGCCGAGTCGCGCGAGCTCCTCTCCGACCTGCGCCGCGAGTCCGGACTCGACGGAGGCGTGGACGTAGTACGCGAACTTCGCGCCCGAGCCGCAGACTTCACCCTGCGTCAGGGCCTCACGGCCACCTTCCGACTCCTCGACGAGGCACCGATCCCGCACGTCCCGCAGGCGGTCGCGCGTCAGCTGCTCACCATCGCCTCCGAAGCGATGGAGAACGCCCACCGCCACGCACAACCCACCTACCTCGTCGTACTCGCAGGCGTGAAGGGCGATGTCCTGCGCATCAGCGTGTACGACGACGGACGAGGTCTGCCCGCAGGAATCACCTTGGACGACCTTCGCCACGCCGGCCACTTCGGCCTGGTGGGCATGGTTGAACGCGCCGCATCCATCGGCGCCCGCATCCGTATCGGGAAGGGGCAGGCGGCCAAGGGCACCGAAGTACGCCTGGAACTTCCGATCGCCGCTCTCGATGCCCCCGCAATTGGATAGCAACTCAGCTGAACAGCAGTCGAACCGAACAGTTCCTACTCCACCCTCACCCCCCATGACACCCTGAGAGGAGGTCGCAGATGCCGGACGACATCTCCCGCGTGTCGGGCCAGAACCGGGCAGCGCAGAACCACGCCTTCCCGCACACGTCCTCGCACGTCACTCCGCTTGACCCGGAGCGCAGCTCGTATGCGCTCACCACCCCTGTCCCCCAGCAGTCCGCGGCATCCGAGTCCATGCCTCCCTTCCCCGCGCCGCCCATAACCGTGCCCGGAGCTCTGCGGGTCGTCGTCGCCGACGACAACCCGGTGGTCCGGGCCGGCCTGGGCGTCCTGCTCTCCGGCCGCGACGACATCGAGGTCGTCGCGGAGGCCGCGGACGGCCGCCAGGCCTACGACATGGCCGTACTGCACCGCCCGGACGTCGTCCTGCTCGATGTGCGTATGCCCGGCGTCGACGGCATCTCCGCACTGCCCCACCTCGTACGGGTCGCACCGGTCATGATGTTGACGTACAGCCGCGAGAGCGAGATCGTCCACGAGGCCCTGCGCCTCGGCGCCGGCGGTTATCTGGTCCACGGCGAATTCACGGCAGACCAGCTGGTGCGGGCCGTACGCGACACGAAGGACGGCCGCGCCCACTTCACCGCCACCGCGGCCAACGCCTTGCTGGCCCACATGCGTCAGGGCCCAGGCCCGCAGGGACGACCGCTTCCCGAGGGGCTCGGGACGGCTCTGACCACGGGCGTTCCGTCCCAGGGGTCCGGCTACGACGGCCACGCCCCGAGTTCCGTTCAGCAACACGGTGCGCCTGCACACGCGCCCAAGCCCGAACCGTCTCCACCTGCGCCGCGCCCTGTCCAGTCATCTCAGGGTCTTTCGCATCTGCAACCAGTTGTGGCACAGTCTTCCATGACCGGGGGGCCAGGTGATGGTCTCAACAGGCGGCAGTTCGGGCTGAGTTCGCGGGAGGTGGAGGTCATGGAGCTGATCGCGTCCGGTATGAGTAATCAGCAGATCGCCGCCACCTGCTTCATCAGCGAGAAGACGGTCAAGAACCACATCAACCGCATCTTCACCAAGTTGCACAGTGCGAGCCGCAGCGAGGCCATCGCCCGCTGGCTAGGCACGGCTCCCACGGCGGGACCGGGGACGCGGGGAGCCGGTGGTCATCGTGGTTGAGCGGGAGAACGATTCGTCGGTGACGGGTGCGGGGCGTGGGGCCCCGCACGCACCGGCATCAGAGGCCCAACTGATGCTTTGGGCCCGGGAATGGGCCCTGGGACCCTCCGGCGAGCGTGGCGCGTCGCCGTATGTTTCTCATGTCGCCAGCGGCACCGGCCAGGAGGAAGCCGGTACCGCAGGCGGCACCCAGGAAACGTGCGAGTCGGCCGGCTACCGGTCGGCCGAACCCGGAGGGGAACACCATGTCGGACATCACCCTGAAGACCGCCGTTCGCATCAACGGCTGGGCCAACACCGCCGTGAGCCGGATGCAGAAGCGCTACGAGAACATGGACCGCGGCCAGACGGCGTTCGAGTACCTGGGCATCATCCTGGTGGTCGTGGCGATCATCGGTGCGATCGTGGCGACCGGTATCGGCTCCGCGATCAGCGACAAGATCAAGGGCTTGGTGGGCACCATCGCGACCAAGTAATGAGGCGTCGCACTCGTACCGATGCAGGGCAGGCCTTCCCCATCTACGTAGCGATGGTGGCGGGCCTGCTCTTCCTCGCGTTCGCATTCTTTGCCGTCGGCAAGGCCTCGGCCTTGCGCAATGGAGCCCAGGGGGCCGCGGACGCTGCGGCCCTGGCTGCCGCGCAGTCGACCCGCGAGCAGTTCGGGGCGCCGTTCTACGCTTCGCTGCCCGGGAAGATGCTGGACCCTTTTCTTAATGCCCACCCGATTCTCGGCTGCCCTGCGGCTTATGGGCTCGCCTCGGCGAATCGGGCAACCGTCACGGGCTGTTATCCGACGCTCGGTGGTCAACGGGACCGGATCAGGGTTGAGGTCAAGGGGCATGATTCGGTGGACTCGCCGGTCGTTCGCGATACGGAGAACGTGGTCGGTGAGGCCAAGGCCACCGCTGTCATCGAATTTCGCTGCCCCGACTGGGAGTCCGTGGACTTCAATGACGACGGCGTCCAGGACATGTACTTCTTCACCTGCAGGGGCGGCGAGATGCTCGAAATCGAGCCCGCCAAGCCAAAGCCCTGGGCAAAGGTGAGCAAGATTCTCTACGACGTGCACCTGGTCGACAACTGACGGCGAACGACGAGTAAAGGAATCAGAATCCATGAGCATTCGGTGCTCCACCAAGTCCCGAAGGGCAGTGGCTGCCGTCTCCCTGGCAGCGGCCCTGGCTCTGGCCGTCGCGGGCTGCGGCACTGACGGTGGTGGCGAGAAGACGAACGATGTCGGTTCGTCGCCGTCCTCCGAGCCGTCCAAGCCTTCGGACGGTGACAAGGCGGCCAAGAAGGAGGACACCGCTGCTGGGGACAACGTGGACCCGAATGTGAAGCTCGCCGAGATCAGGGGAAGCGGACTGACTCTCGTGATCAATCAGGTGAAGCGTGACTCCGGAGGATTCGTCACGGTTCAGGGCGAGATCAAGAACGTGAGCGACCGGACGCAGAACTCCGGTTCATGGGCCGGTCCAGAGACCGCGGTTGCCGGGAAGAACCCGAACTCCGTGGCCGGTGCGACGCTGGTGGACAAGGCAGGAAAGAAGCGGTATTACGTTCTCCGGGACACGGAGAGCCGTTGTCTCTGCACCACCAACATCCTCCCGGTGTCGCCGGGGGAGTCGACCCCGATCTTCATGCAGTTCCCGGCACCTCCGAGCACGACGACGGAGGTCGACTTCAACCTGCCGACGTTCGCAACGACCTCCTTGAAGATCTCAGGGTGACGGCCGACATGACCCAGACCCGAACCCGACTGAAGCCCATCGGCGCTGCCGGACTCACCGTCGCGGCAGCCGTGGTCGTCGCGAGCACCACGCTGTTCGGGGCGACCCCGGCGCTCGCCGACGACGGCCCGAGCGTGCCCCCCGGCACCGAGGCCACGTCGGTGCCCCCGGTCGAGCTCGACCCCAAGGACCCCGACCTGAAGATGCCCGAGGGCGGCACACTCGCCCCCGCCAAGGTTCTCGACATCGTCCAGGTGGTCGAGGACATGGGCGGCGAGGAGCGTCGTGAGGACAGCAACGCGAGCATCAAGTTCGCACTCCAGGCCGAGGTCCTCTTCGGCAAGGACAGCGCCAAGCTGAGCTCCGCGGCCAACTCCCGTATCGCGGCCATCGCCGCCGAGATCAAGAAGCAGAACGCCACCAAGGTGCGCGTCTTCGGCTTCACCGACAACCTCGGTTCGTCGGCCCACGGCGACGTGCTGTCCAAGCAGCGTGCCAACGCCGTGCAGGCGGTACTGGTCAAGGACCTCGGATCGACCGTCACCTTCGAGATCCGCGGCTACGGCGAGCAGTACCCGATCGCCGACAACAGCTCGGAAGAAGGCCGCAAGAAGAACCGCCGCGTGGAGGTTTCCTTCCCGCGCGGCACGTCTTCCTGAGGAACCGCGCCACACCAGGGGCCCGGCACCGCGAGCGCATCGCGGTGCCGGGCCCTTTGCGCTTTACAGCAGGTGGTCGGCCTTGCCAGCCTTGATGTCGCGGATCATCTGCTGGAGCGCTTCGCGGCTGTCGGTGAGGAAGCGTTCCTCCGAGCCGCTGACGGCGATGTAGCTGTTGCCCTGTTCGTCGGTTCCTATCCGGTAGCAGTTCGCTGCCTCTCCGCAGTACGGGGTCTCCCAAGTGATCTCAGGCATGGCGAGCTTCCCTAAAGTTCGTTGGCGATGGCGAGGATGAAGTTGCGGGACTGGCTTGGATTCAGGGCCACTTCACGCATGGCGCCGAGCTGGGCTCGGTACTTGCGCAACTGTTGGTCGGAGTCGTAGAACTCTGGGCCGTGGGTGCTGTCGAGCTCTACGGTGTCGAGTTCCGGCACCGGGCCCTCGGCGTAGATCACCGACTGCCCTGCGCCGGGGAATCCTCCGGCGCTGAAGGGAATGGCGTGCACGGTCACGTCGTGGCGCTCAGACATCTCCAGGATGTGGTGGAGCTGCGCCTTCGCCACTTTCGGCCCGCCGAACTGGGTGCGCAGTGCCGCTTCGTACATGATCAGCTCGATCGACGGAGGATGAGTCCTGTCCAGGACTTGGCGGCGCTCCAGGCGCAAGGCCATGCGTACTTCGATGTCGTCCGGGGCGAGCGGCGGAATGACGTGTTCGAAGACGGCGCGGGCGTGTTCCTCGGTATGGAAGAGGCCCGGCATGTGAACCGTCAGGGCGATCCTCAGGCGGCGGGCGTGCCACTCCATCTCAGCCACATCGAGGAAGCCTGCGGGGAGTGAATTTCGGTACGCGGCCCACCAGGGCGAGCGGTGTCGAGACGTCATGGCGGCCAGAGCGTCGATCAACGCCTCGTTACGGCAACCGTAGGTCGCGGCCATGGCGCGGACACGCGCGGCGCTGATTCCGGAGCGGCCGGATTCCATGTTCGGGATGTTCGTGCGTGGCACGGCGAGAGCGCGAGCCGCAGCCTCCGTAGTCATGTCGGCGGCTGTGCGCATCTTCCGGAGCTCTGCCCCCAGGCGGCGCTGACGTTCGGTCGGTGCGTTTCTCGGCGGCATCCTTGTCTCCCCTGCTGCCCGGAATTGCTCACAGTCTGCCTCTCCGGTCGGTTGAAGGTCCACCGGCCGACGATGCACCCGAAACGTAGTACACGTACTCCTGAATGCCCTACAGTTAGTCACGCACCGCTCACTCAGTGTCGACGAGTCGGAAGTGCATCACGCGGTCCTGCCCGCAACCTCCTGCCCTGGGAGGGGTGGTCCCGCGTCAGGGAGACAGGCCACTGCTCGTCCACAACACAACAACGTGAGCCACCCGTGCGCGCCCACGCGAAACGAGAGACACCGCCAACTCACCACCCGGATCAGGGGAGTCAGCCATGCACTCATCTCCGATCGCCGCACTCTGTCCGGCCGCCGCCGAGACACGTATGCCGGTCCCGTTCACGCACCCGTATCCGCACCCCACCCCGCAATCGAGTCCGCAGTCGTACCCCCGGCCCTACCTGCGCCCGAAAGGCCACTCGGGGCGTGGGCTCGGGCTGAGTTTCACGTTGCCGGGTGACGTCCGCAGCGCGTTCATCGGGCGGACCGCGGTGGCCGCCGCGCTGGAGGCGCACGGGCTCGCCCCGTACGTCTGGCCGGCCACGCATGCCGTGGACGAGCTGGTCGCGGTCACCGTCAGAATGAGCCCGGGAAAGGAGCTCTACGTATCCCTGCGTCAACGGGACGACGCGGTCCGTCTCCTCGTCTGGGACCAGCACCCGCAGCACACCGCACCCGACCTGGCCACGCTCTGCGAGACGCGGCGCCGGCGGGCGCTCTGGCTGCTTGCTGCCGTTGTGGACGACTGGGGCGGGGAGTGGGGCGTCAGCGAGGCGAGCGCGCCGCAGCGAGGTATCAAGTCCTGGGCGATGCTGCCGCGCTGACGGCCACGGGGTGGTCGGGGGAGCGGATGGGAGGCCGTCCACCGATCCGGCGGCAGGGGCTCACCGGTATTGCCGTCGCCGACCGCGTGTGGCTGCGGGGCTTCTGTGTGACTGGCTCCGCCGTCGGAGCCGGGTTGTTCCTCTCGGTGGCGGTGGCGGTGGCGGTGGTGGTCGGCGGGGCACGCGCGTTGTGCGCCTGCCGACTCGCCCGCAGTGGCTGCTTCGGGGGCACCGGGTGAAGGCGGGCAGCCTCTGGCTGGCAGGTCGCGGCTTCCGCCTCAGGCGGAACGCCGCCGATCTATTTGCTGCAAAGCAGTGAAGGAGTCTCAGGGTGGGTGAAATTTGGCCAATATTTTAGACACCCTCCCTTTGTTTGCTGACTAGTGGGCGCCGGAGGCGCGGCAGGCGTCGGATATGTCCCCTGTGGTTTGACATTCTCCTTTCCCGGTGCGAACAGATGGATTAGGGTGGGCGGGGCGCCGCTCGTGGCGCTCCATGGGGGAGGTGTATCTGCTTTGACCACGCAGGATGCCCTGGAAACGGGTATAGATCCGCACATCACTGCAAGAGCAAGCGTTGGTTCCGTGCCCGGTGATCCGGCGGGAGCATCGCTGTTGACTGGCCGTGAGCGCCAGGTTCTCGTGTTGATAGGAGGAGCTGCCGGGAATCGAGCGATTGCCCGGCGCCTCGGTATTGCGGAGCGTACTGTAAAAGCCCATTTGAGCAGCGTCATGGGGAAACTCGGCGTGTCTTCGCGGCTGGAAGCGGCATTGTTCGCCTATGCCCATCACGAGCTGATCTGCCCTGCAGGGCAATGCCCTTTGGGTCACCTCCCCAAGGTCCAATAGTGGGAAATGCAGAGAGCGTTGGAGACTCCATCTCGCCGGCCGGAAATTCCGGCCAGGGCATGGTGCTTCGCGTGCTGCTCTCTGAATCACCGTGCCTCCTGGCGAGCAGGAGGAGTACTGATGCACAACAAGATGCGCACGGCCGCTGCCGCACTCACTGTGGTATTCGCGCTCGGTGCTGCGGCCCCGGCTGCATCGGCGGCGGACGCCAATCGTTCCAGGGGCGTGTCTTCCGCTCCAGCTGTACGGGCAGTGCAAGTTGGCGTCGCACTGCCCGCCGGCGCGTCGAGTGTCGGCTCGTCGGTCGATGCCGGTTCGACATCCCCTGGTACGCAGAGCGATGTCGGAGCGAAGCGCATCGGCGGCGCAGCCAAGAAGCTGGTCAACAAGATAGTCAAGAGCAAGTACGGAAAGGCTGCGATCAAGGCCGCGAAGAAGGGGCGCAAGGCCTTCAAGAAGTGGGTTGACAGTCTGTCCAATTGGAACCCGCTGAAGTGGGCCATCAAGGCTGCGCCTGCTTACGTGATAGACGAGGTTATCTCGTACTTGATCAGCAACTTCTAGTAAAGCCGTAGGTGGATCGTGTCCCCCTTCCGGGAGGGAGGGGGGCACGATCTCATTGATCCAGGAGGATTTCGTTGTCGGAACGTCAGGAAGCGATCGAGCGCAACCTGTGGGCTACACCGGCACTTTTTGTGTTTGTGGCATGGGTGCTGTTCAAGGTGGATACCAGTCCATTGATGCAGAAAGTCGCCTGGATTGTTTATCTGGCTGGCTGGATTCCGGTTCTAGGGATGCTTGGCCGGGTCATCGCGCAGCGCAGAAATCCTGGGATCGGTGCGGTCTTCGGCTGCGGAATTCTCTTGATCATGGGTGTTGTGTTCTGGGCAAACCATGGCTGATGCCTTGGCCTTGGCGAAAATGGTTTCTGCTGCGCGGACAGACCGGGAACCGCTTGTGCAGGCAACGGATCTACGGCGCACCTACGGCGACAAAGCGGTTGTGGACGGTGTGTCGCTGTCATTGGCCGCCGGTACGGTCTCCGGTTTTCTCGGTGCGAACGGAGCCGGTAAGACGACGGTCATCCGCGTCATGCTGGGCCTCACCCGAGGTGAGGGTCGGACCACCTACCTCGGGCGGCCACTCGCTGAGTGGCGTTCACCCGCAATGGTGGTGGGGGCGGTGCTGGGTGGTGTCGCGGGACATCCCAAGCGCCGGGTCGGAGCGCATCTGCGGATGGTCGCGGCAGGTGTGGGTGCGCCGGACAGCCGGGTGGACGAGTTGTTGGACAAGGTTGGACTCACGGCCACGGCCGGAGCGCGGCTCAGCGGGCTGTCGCTTGGGATGGCGCAGCGGTTGGGGATTGCGCAGGCGCTGCTCGGAGATCCGCCGGTGCTGATCCTGGACGAACCGGCCAATGGGCTGGACCCGCACTCCATCCGATGGCTGCGCGACATGTTGCGCGAGCTCGCGCAGGAGGGGCGCGCCGTTCTTGTTTCAAGCCATCTGCTCACCGAGATGGAGCACATGGCGGACCGCGTCGTGGTGCTGTCTCGCGGCAAAGTAGTGACCGAAGCCTCGATCGCGGACATCAGGGAACGTCTTGGCTCAATCGTGAACGTGCAGAGCCCGCGCTCCGACGAGTTGGCGCGAGTGGTGCGGGGAAAGGGCGCAACGGTGGAACCTGCAGGGCCGGGCCAGATCCGGATCGCTGGGCTGAACCGCTTTCAGGTCGGTGATCTCGCTGCCGATCACGGCATCGCGGTGCATTGGCTCGACGAGCAGGCGCAGTCGTTGGAGGAGTTCTATCTGTCGGTGGCGGAACAGGAGTTCAAGGCCGGATGAGTGCGCGGACCCAGGCGAACAAGATGAGTCGGGCCTCACGTTATCCGGGTGACCTGGCGGCGAAGGTTCCGACGCCGATCGGTACGGCGTTCATCCGGGCCGTGCACTTCGAGTCCCGCCACCTGACCTCTTTGCGATCGACATGGGCTCTGATCTCCGTGCTCGGACTACTGAGCTGTGCCAATGGCCTCGGTGTCGGATTCGACGGAGGCGACTCCGTGCCAGCCGTCGACGCAGTGACCGACGCCCTTCAGTTCTCGCCCGTGGCCATGCAACTGCCACTGATCGCTCTTCTGATCTTCGTGTTCGGTGCGGGGACGATCACCGTGGAGTTCTCCCGTGGGGCGGCCCGGACCACCTGGCTCGTAGCCGGAACACGCGGCGTGGCATTCGCCGCAAAGCTCTTCTTCGGGGCGGCGGTCGGGGCTGGACTGGCGCTTGCCTGCACCGTGCTGGGCATGGCGGTGGGTGCGCTGACGCTCAGCCTTCGGGGGATCGAACAGCCGGGCTGGGGGAGCATGACCCCTCCGCTGCTGCGCTACCTCGTCGTCATGGGCTGCTGGCCAGTGATCGCCGTATCTGCAGCCGCCCTGATACGCAGCCGGGTCGGAACGGCACTCGTGTTGGTGCTGTGGCCGCTTCTGGGCGAGCGGCTCGCTGGCCTTGTTCTCGGCATGGTGCCGGGGCTTGGCGGTGTTTCGGACTGGCTTCCGTTCGGTGCTGCCCGGGCGGCGATGCTCAGCGCGGAGCCTGCGGGGGAGGACGCCGGATTCATACGGTCGCTGGTCGGGACGGACCTGTCGCCGGGGCCCGGTTTGTTGGTCTTCTGCGTGTTCTCCGTAGTCCTGGCATGCGCCGGATATTACGTCTACGGCCGCCGCGACGCCCCCTGAGTAAGCGACAGTTTCTCGCGGGAGCTGATGTCGAGTCCCCATGTGCCCGGGGCGGTTCACCCGCGCCCACGCAGGGGCCCGGCACCGCGAGCGCATCGCGGTGCCGGGCCCTTTGCGCTTTACAGCAGGTGGTCGGCCTTGCCGGCCTTGATGTCGCGGATCATCTGCTGGAGCGCTTCGCGGCTGTCGACGAGGTAACGATCCTCCTCGCCCCGTACGGCGATGAACCCGTTGCCATCTATGTCCGTGCCGAGCCTGAAGCAGTTGTTTCCCTCGCCGCAGTACGGCTCTTCCCAGTCGATCTCAGGCATGCTGAACTTCCTTAAAGTTGGCGGGAGACGGCGCGAATGAAGTCCCGGGATTCGGCGGAAGGCAGCGAGGCATCCTCCATCCAGTCCAGGTGTGCGCGGTATTTGGTCAGCTGCGCATCCGCGTGCATGAACTCGGGGCCATGAGCTGAATCGAGCTGCACGGTGTCGAGCCGGGGAACGACGCCGTGGGCATAGAGGAGTGCGTGCCCGGCTCCGGGAAATGCGCCTCGGTCCACCGGGATCACCCGCACATCGACGTGCTCGCGTTCCGACATCTCGCACAGATGCAACAGCTGCTCGCGTGTGACGTCCCGGCCGCCGAACTGCATGCGCAGGGCGGCCTCGTGGACGTAGCCCACGTAGTCGATGGGAGCATCGCGGTCGAGCACCTGCTGCCGTTCCATGCGGTGTGCGACCCGCAGTTCGATCTCCAGGCGGGACAGCTCGGGCAGAACGGCACCGAACACCGCGCGTGCGTATCCGTCGGTGTGGAGCAGGCCGGGAAGATGGACGGTCTGCGCAGTACGGATGCGCGTCGCGTGCCACTCAAGCTCGGCGATGTCCAGGAGGCCAGACGGGAGTGTGCCCCTGTACTGCTCCCACCAGCCACGTTGGCGCTGCTCCGCCATCTCGACGAGTGCGTCGACGTAAAGGGTGTCGGCACAGGCGAAGTTGCAGGCCAGGGTGCGAACGCGTGCGGGTGCGATCGGACGGACCCCGCCCTCCATGTTGGAGATCTTCGTCCGGTCGATGCCCAGCAGACCGGCCGCGTATGCGGTAGTTGCCTCGGCTGCGACGCGCATCTTGCGCAGTTCGGCGCCGAGTCGCTTCTGGCGCTCTGTCGGAGTGGAACTGCTCGGCATGGGCCCTCTTTTCCACGGACTGTGGGCACAGTCTGCCGTTGTACGGGGTGTCCAGTCCAACAGATGGGAGGCAATTGCCTCCAGTTCGGCGACACGAGTGCCAATGCTGCGCTACGTTGGGTCACGCACCGCTCACTCAGTGTCGACGAGCCGGAAGTGCATCACGCGGTCCTGCCCGCAACCTCCTGCCCTGGGAGGGGTGGTCCCGCGTCAGGGAGACAGGCCACTGCTCGTCCACAACACAACAACGTGAGCCACCCGTGCGCGCCCACGCGAAACGAGAGACACCGCCAACTCACCACCCGCATCAGGGGAGTCAGCCATGCACTCATCTCCGATCGCCGCACTCTGTCCGGCCGCCGCCGAGACACGTATGCCGGTCCCGTTCACGCACCCGTATCCGCACCCCACCCCGCAATCGAAGCCGCAGTCGTACCCCCGGCCCTACCTGCGCTCGAAGCGTCACTCCGGGCGTGGGCTCGGGCTGAGCTTCACGTTGCCCGGTGACGTTCGTAGCGCGTTCATCGGCCGGACCGTGGTCGCCGCCGCGCTGGAGGCGTACGGGCTCGCCCCGTACGTCTGGCCGGCCACGCATGCCGTGGACGAGCTGGTCGCGGTCACCGTCAGAATGAGCCCGGGAAAGGAGCTCTACGTATCCCTGCGTCAACGGGATGACGCAGTCCGTCTCCTCGTCTGGGACCAGCACCCGCAGCACACCGCACCCGACCTGGCCACGCTCTGCGAGACGCGGCGTCGGCGGGCGCTCTGGCTGCTTGCTGCCGTTGTGGACGACTGGGGCGGGGAGTGGGGCGTCAGCGAGGCGAGCGCGCCGCAGCGAGGTATCAAGTCGTGGGTGAAGTTGCCTCGTTGATGCTCGCCGTGGCGGCCTCCGCGCTCAGCGGTCGGGGCACTGTCGTTGTGACGCGACCGGCCGCGCGACGCGGGCGATTCCGCCCCACGCCGGGCCCCCTTGCATTCGCCCTGGTGGGCACCCTGCTGGTGCTTCTGCAGACCGTTGGAGCACGTCGGCGGTCAGTGCCAGGGGGCAGCCGATCCGTTGAGTGCGAGCTGGAACCCGCCGGTCGCCGCCAGCAGCGCCACAGCAGCAGCGGCAGTCGACCACTTCGGACTCCTCCGCCAGGCCACCGCCCACAGACACATCAGGGCGAGTGGAACCCAGCCGCCCAGGTAGATCCACCACGCCACATCCTTGCCGAAAGACCAGTCGCCATTGTCCGCCTTGATACACACCAGGACCGATACGACGGCGAAGGGAATGGGAGAGCCCCACATGGCCTCATAGAGCGTTTCGGTGGTACTCCTCTTCTCCGGTGTTGCGCGCTCGGGGCATGGCTGGGTCTGTTCCATCGCGGTGTGCCTGACCTTCCCGTGGTCTGCCGTGGCCCGTGCGTCGCCTTTTGTGCGGAGGGGATGCGCCCGCCACGACAGACGTTAGGTGTGGCATCAAGGTTGTTACCAGACACAGGAGTTGAACGGGTAGTGCGAAGTGCCCGCTTTGGCCGGCGGTGTCGACCATCCGGATCGTCTCGGATCGTGGCGGAGGAACGACCGGGGCCCCACCCCCTCAGAGGCGGGGAGCGGGGCCCGTCGGTCGCGCGGCCCGGTGTGCTCAGTCCTCGGAGCGGGGGAGGGCGGGGAAGGAATCGGGGAGGGAGTCGGAGGGAGGGGCGGGGAGCCGTTTCGTCGAGAGCGGTGTCTTGCCCTTGGTGACCGGGGTCTTGCCGCAGAACTCCGCCTCGATCACGTCGGCGTAGAGCGATCTGTCCAGCCAGTCACCGTTGACGTTGAACGTCAGCTGGTGCTTCCCGTCCTGCGTGCCGACCATCGCGGACAGGGAGCCGTTCGTACGGCCGCTCTTGCCCACCACCTTCACGCCGCAGGACAGCTCCGCGAACTCGACCCCGAGCCCGTACCCGGTCCCGTTGCTCGCCGATACCTCGGCGAGCATTTCCTTCATCTGTGCCTGTGGCAGCAACTCACCACGCATAAGGGCGCGTTGGAAGCGGTTGAGGTCGCCGGTGGTGGAGATGATGTCGCCGGAGGCGCCCAGCCACGTCATGTTCTGCTCGGTGGCGTCGTGGATCTCGGCGTCGGGGGCGTCCTGGTGGAAGCGGGAGTAGCCGACGGGGTGCGGGTCCGGCAGTTGTGGCGCCGTGCCGGGGAACGACGTCCCGCGCAGCTTCAGCGGCCGGATGATGCGGCGGGTGGCCTCCTGCGCGTACGTATGGCCCGCCGCCTTCTCGATGACCATTCCGGCTATCACGAAGTTGGTGTTCGAGTACGACGGCGCCTTCTCCGGATCGGGCCGCGGCGGGTACTTCAGTGCGACGGCCACCAGTTCCTCGGGCGTGTGGGTGTCGTACCGGTGCTCCGGGAAGCCGGGTCCGGCGGCGTCGTGCACGAACTCGGGGTCCGAGGTGTGGTTGGCGATGCCGCTGGTGTGGTTGAGCAGCTGGCGCAGGGTGATCCTGCTTCCGTCGTACCCGTTGCCCCGCACCAGGCCGGGGAGCCATGTCTCGACCGAGTCGTCCAGGCTCAGCTTCCCCTCCGCCTCCAGCTGGAGCAGGACGGTCGCGATGAACGTCTTGGTGATGCTGGCCCCGCGGAAGTGGTCGCCGGGCGAACGCTCGCGGCCGGTGGCGGTGTCGGCGTGACCGGCCGCTCCGTACCAACTGCTCCTGCCGTCCAGTGTCTTGGCGGCGACTCCGGGTTGTCCGCCCTTCTCGACCACGTCCCGCAGTGCGGCCCGGGTCGCCTCGTGGCTCTGTGGTGGCCGTACGGCGTGTGCGGGCGGGGTGAATGCGGACGCTCCCACGGCCGCGGTCACCGCCAGCGCGAGTAAGGAGATACGTGTAGCCCGTTGCCTCATGCGTCTTGCCTCCAGGTCGCCGAGGGGGCAGGTGCTGCCCCCTCGGTGCCAGTGACGCTCGGCGCGGGCCCCGGGGTTGATCGTCGGGGCCCGCCGGGGTCACTGCTTGGGAGCCCTGGCCGTGACCAGCAGGCCGGCGAGCAGGCTCGCGAACAGTGTGAGGCCGACCGTCCACCAGAGGGTGACGGAGTACCCGGCCACGACCGCCTTGTTGAGCTGCTCCAGAGTGCCGGAGAACGATTCCGGCAGGTTGTGCCTGCTGAGCGGGAAACCGGCCTTGGCCGCATTGACCAGCGGAGCGGGAATCCCCGACGTGCCGGAGAGCCGTGCGGAGATCGCCGAGGCGAGGACGGTGCCGAACAGGGGCCAGGCGGCCCAGCCGCCCAGATTCTGGGCTGCGAGGACCATCGCCGAGGTCCCGCCGGAGTCCTGCGGGGCGATTCCGTCGGTCGCGGTGGTGAAGAGCGGTGTGAAGGCCAGGCCGGCACCGAAGCCGATGAGCAGCGTGCCCGGCAGTATCTGGGCGGTGTACGCGCTGTCGGCATCGATCCCGGTCAGGATCGCCAGGCCGACCGCCGTCAGCAGCAGGCCCGGCACGATCAGATTGCGGGGCGCCAGCCGGTGGCACAGACGCCCGGAGACCTGGGTGGAGGCGATGACGGCCGCGGCGGCCATGGGCAGCAGGGCCATACTGCTCCGGGCCAGGGGGTAGCCGAGGACGCCCTGGAGGTACCTGGTCAGGATCAGGAACGTGACGAGCAGGCCCAGGCCGAGGAAGGCCAGAGTGAGGAGGGAGCCCACCCGGTTGCGGTCCCTGAGGACATGCGCCGGGACGAGCGGGCTGGGCGAACTGTTCTGCCGCCACGCGAAGGCCACCAGCAGGAGGGCGCCGCCCACGAGGAGGATCAGGGTCAGAGGGGTGGTCCAGCCCGCCGTACCGGCCGTGCCGCCGTCGTAGACCACCTCGGCCCTGTCGAAGCCGAAGGCGAGCGCGGTGAGCCCGCCGGTGCCGAACAGCAGACCCGGTACGTCGGGGCGGGCAGGGGTGCGGACCGGGTGCGGGTCGTGCACCAGGGGGGCCGCGCAGATCGCGAGGAGCAGAGCGAGCGCGGCTGCGGCGTACATGCACAGGCGCCAGCTCAGGCTGTCGACCATCCATGCGCTCGCGAACATGCCGAACGCCAGGCCACCGCCGGCGACCGCGGCGTAGATCCCGAAGGCCCTGCCGCGCTCCTTCGGATCGCTGAAGCCGGCGGACACCAGGGCCAGCGCGGACGACGAGAGCAGGGCGGCGGACATGCCCTGCAAGGCGCTGGAGAGGATGAGCAGGCCGGAAGAGGGGGCCAGGCCCGCGATCACGAAGGCCGCCGCGAGACCGGCCGAGCCGATGATGAACACCCGTTTGCGGCCCGCGAGATCGCAGAGGTGCCCGCCGAGCAGCAGCAGCACGCCGAAGGCCAGCATGTAGGCGGTGGAGAACAGGCGCATGTCGTCGGAGGAGGAGACGCCCAGGTCGGTGTAGATGGCCGGCAGAGCGGTGTTCGTGATCGACGTACCGGTCAGCACCAGCAGTTGCGCCAGCGCGGCCATCCCCAGCCCCCACCACCGCATGGGGTGCGGAGCCTGGACGCCGGCCGGGAACGACGGCACCGGTGGACCGGCGGGCGGTGCGAACCCCGCGGACGGGTGGCGGTCCGCCGTTGTCTTCGGGGTGTACGCGGGCTGCGGCGGGAGCGGCCGGGGCCGGTCGGCAGGCTGCGGCTGGGCCGGGATGCGCGGATCCGGCTGCGTGGTCCTGGTCTCCGGGGCGAAGTCGAGCAACTGGGCCGCGTGACGCCCGAGTTGGGCGAGCACCGAACCGGGCAGCCACTCGCCGTCCGGGTCGGCGGCCGTGCGCGCGGCCACGTCGGCGGGCGTGGGGCGCTGCGCCGGGTCCTTGTGCAGACATGCGCGTACGAGGTCGACGAGCGACTCCGGTACGCCGGTCAGGTCCGCTTCCTCCTCCGCGATCCGGAAGAGGTGCGCGTTCAGCCCGGTCTCCGTGGCGCCGAAGAGAAGGCGGCCGGTGGCGGCGTAGACGAGGACCGCGCCCAGGCAGAACACATCGCTGGCCGGGGTGAGTTCGAGACCGCGCACCTGCTCGGGCGACATGAAGCCGGGGGAGCCGATCAGCATCCCGGTGCGGGTGTGCAGGCTGTCGCCGGCGAGGCTGTCCATGGCCCGCGCGATCCCGAAGTCGATGACGCGCGGACCGTCCACCGTCACCAGCACGTTGGACGGCTTCAGGTCGCGGTGGATCAGGCCCGCGCCGTGCACCGATTGCAGGGCCGCGGCCAGGCGGTTGGCGAGGGTGCGCACCGAGTGCTCGGGGAGCGGTCCGAAGTCCTTGGAGACCACGGTGGTGAGATCGGGCCCGGGGATGTACTGGGTCGCCACCCAGGGCACCTCTGCCTCGGTGTCGGCGTCGAGCACGGCCGCCGTCCACGTCCCGCCCACCCGCCGGGCGGCCGCCACCTCGCGAGCGAACCGCTTGCGGAATTCGGGGTGCTGGGCGTGTTCGGCCTGCACCACCTTCACGGCCACGGTCCGTCCGGCTTCCGAACGGCCGAGGTACACCAGGCCCATGCCACCCGCACCCAGACGGGCTATCAGGCGGTACGGGCCGATGTGTATGGGATCTTCGGTGATCAACTGGTCCACGGAAATAAGGTAGTTGAGGTATCCAACGCGTGGTGGCGAGTCGCGGTGAACGATCGGTGTGTGCCTGGAGACGCCTTCATCGCGGCGCAGGATGCGCAGGCCCTCGTGGCTGATGTCGTCGACCACCCCTTCGGCGACCAGGAAGTCCGCCGACTCGGTCGGGCTCAAGGCCGAGAACGGCAGGTCGTGCTCGGCCGGCCTGCGTTGCGTAGCTGAGCCGATCGCTCTGCTCGGCACCGAATGGTCACTTCTGTCGCCGCGTCCGCCCGCTTTTCGGCCTGGTTGACACCGGCTTCGAAGATCGGCACTGCCGAGTACACCCTCCGGCGCTTCCTGCGGGCCGGGGCGGATGCCTGGCGCGTCAGCCTCCTGTGGCGGGGCGCGGGTGGCGAGCCCCGTTCAGTACGGAGTCGAGCAGGCCGGGGAACAGTGCGTCCAGGTCGTCGCGACGCAGCCGCACCAGCCGGGAGCGGCCCTTGACGGTGGTCCAGGTGACGCCCGCCTCGCGCAGCACCCGGTAGTGGTGGGACAGCGTCGTCTGATGGACGTCCAGGTCGCCGCCGATGGCGTTGCAGCTCTCCTCGCCGGTGGCGGCGAGCCGTTGGACGATCTCCAGCCGCACCGGATCGGCCAGCGCGCGCAGCACCTCCACCATCCGGATCGCCTCGGTCGCCGGCTGGGATACCTCACGCATCGTTTCTCTCCGTCCGTGACGTGGCCATAGCCTATCCACTCATTGATACATGGACAAGCATCCATGTATTGCTTACAGTGCCGACCACCTACCCCCGCAATGCTCCGGAAGGGCGGCACGATCCATGCTCGAACGACTCCTCCCCTTGGCCGCGGCGACGTTCGCCGTCGGCACCGACAGCTATGTCATCGCGGGCCTGCTCCCCTCCATCGCCGCCGACCTGGAGGTCTCCACCCCGGCGGCCGGTCAGCTGGTGACGGTCTTCGCCCTGACGATGGCGTTGTCCGCACCGGTCATGGGGGCCTTCACCAGCGCCCTGGACCGGCGTTCGGCACTGCTGATCGCCTTGACCGTGTTCGTGGTCGGCAACGTCGTCACCGCGTTAGGAACCAGCTACGGCGTGGTGATGGCCGCCCGCGTCGTCACCGCCGTGGGAGCGGGAATCATCAACTCCGCCGCCTCCAGCACCGCGGCGGCCATCGCACCGCCGGAACGCCGTGGCCGGGCCCTGGCCTTCGTCCTGGGCGGCCTGACGTCGGCGACCGCGCTGGGACTGCCTCTCGGCACTCTGATCGGCCGCACCGACTGGCACATCACCCTGTGGGCGGTCGCCGGGATCGGCCTGCTGGCGGCCGTCGGTATCGCCGTCGGCCTCCCCGGGGTGAGGCTCCCCGCCGCCTCGCTGCCCGACCGTCTGCGCCCCCTCAAGCAGGGCCGCGTACCGGCGCTGCTGGCGGTGACCTCACTCGCCTTCCTCGGCACCTACACCCTCTACACCTACATCAGCCCGGCCCTGCGGGACGCCACCGGCGGCAACGAATCGCTCCTGACCCTGATCCTGCTGGCCTGGGGCGTCGGCATCCTGGCCGGGAACATCACCGCCGGGCGCCTGGTCGACCGCCACGACTCCGCGCGCGTCCTCACCGGCGCCCTCACCCTCGCAACTCTCGCCCTGGTGCTGACCCCGTTGGCGACCCGAGCCCTCGCCTCCACCCTGGTCTGGGCCGTGGTCTGGGGTGTGGCCGTCGGCGTCATCGTCGTCCCCCAGCAGCACCGGCTCATCTCCCTCAGCCCCGCCGCCGCGCCGGTCCTGCTCGGCCTCAACTCCTCCGCGCTCTACATCGGGATCGCCCTCGGCGGCGGACTCGGCGGACTGGCACAGGAGTGGCTCGGGCTCGCCCCGGCCGAACTGGGGCCGGTGGCCGCCGGCGTCACTGCCCTGACCCTCCTCCGGCACCTGGGAACCACGCGCCGCCCCGCCGCGCCCGCCACCGCCCCCGCACCACCGGAACCGGCCTCGGCCAACCCGGAGAAATCCGAGGTGTGATCCGCCGTCCCGCATCACCGCGTGCACGGCCCGCGACACCGCCGCCCCGCCCTCGGAGGCTGTCGGGTGAGTCGAACGCACCAGACCGCGTCCGCTTTTCCGGTCCGAGGTCACCCGACAGCCTCTCAGCCCTCCTGCGGTCCAGCTTCCACGTAGCGGCGCAGGTCCGCCGCGTCGATCTCGTCGAGGCTGTCGGCGAAGATCCGTCGCGGCGAGGGCGGTACGGGAAGCAGGGAGGGCACCACGAGGAGTGCGCAGCCCGCCGCCTCGGCCGAGGCGGCGCCGTCCGGTGAGTCCTCGACGGCGACACACGCCGCCGGGGGCACCCCGAAACGCTCCGCCGCGGCCCGGTAGGGGTCCGGGTGGGGCTTGGTGCGTACGGTGTCGTCGGCCGAGAGGGTGAATGCGAACGGCACATGCGCCAGCGCTCCCCGGGCCACCGAGTCGACCACCGTTCTCGGGGAGGCGCTCACCAGGGCGAAGGGCACGCCCTGGTCCTCCAGCTGCGACAACAGCCGCTGGGCGCCGGGGCGCAGCGGCGCGCCCTCGTCGACCCGGCGGAAGAACTCGTCCCCGAGCTCCGCCGCCACGCGTTCCGTGTCGTTCCGGCCCGTGACCCGTACCAGGTGCGCCGCGGTGTCCCGGACGGCCCGGCCGACGACCTCGGGAGCGTCGGCATCGGTGAGGCGATGGCCGATTCGGGCCGCCACCTCCTGTGCCACCTGCCACCACAGCCCCTCGGTGTCCACCAGGGTGCCGTCCATGTCGAACAGGACGGCGGCCAGGGCGGGCCGTGGGTCGGGATCGGGACCGAGGCCGAGGCCGGTGGAAGGTGCGGGCACGGGAGACTCCTGGAGCGCGAGAGAAGCGGGAGAGAGGCGGGAGAGAGGCGGGGGAGAGGCGGGGGAGAGGTGGGGGAGAAGCAATGGTTGGTCCCCACTTCGCCCGCATCGATCGACACGGGGATGAATGGGGCGTGATCGCGCGGGGAGCTCTGTGCGAAGAGACGGTCCGCCCACCCGGCCGCGGAACGCATCGTTCCGGTACCTCGTCCGACATGCCGACGACCGGCACCTCGCGTAGCGTGACATCCGACTACGCAAGGTGGTCGAGCGCGTCGGGCGGGAGGCGGGACATGAAGCTCGGTCTGCACTACTGGAACTACTCGACACCGGCCGACCCCGCGCTCATCGCGCCCACGCTCGCGGAGTCGGTGCGGATCGCCGAGCAGGCGGAGATCGCGTCCTTCACCGTGATGGACCACTACTTCCAGATGGAGACCGGGCAGAGCGTCGCCGACGAACCGATGCTGGAGGGGTACACCACGCTCGGCTACGTGGCCGCGGTGAGCCAGCGGATGACGCTCGGCCTGATGGTCACGGGTGTGATGTACAGGCACCCCGGACTCCTGGCGAAGATCGTCACCAGCCTCGATGTGCTCTCGGGCGGCAGGGCCAGGCTGGGCATCGGCGCCTCCTGGTACGAGCGGGAGCAGTACGGGCTCGGAGTGCCGGTGGTCCCGGTCGCCGAGCGGTTCGAACGGCTGGAGGAGGCGATCCGGATCTGCCTCCAGATGTGGAGCGACGACAACGGACCGTTCCGGGGCAGGCACTACCAACTGGCCGAGACGTTGTGCGTGCCCGAGCCGATCGGCGGGCACCCGCCGATCATGATCGGCGGCGGGGGCGAGCAGAAGACCCTGCTCCTGGTCGCCCGCTACGGGGACGCCTGCAACCTCTTCGCCACCGACCAGGAGGAAGTGGCCCACAAGCTCGACGTGCTGCGCGCGCACTGTGACGCGGAGGACCGTGACTACGACGCCATCACCAAGACCGTGATGTACAACGGCCCGGTGCTGGACAAGCCGGCCGCGTTCCTCGCCGACGCCGAGGCGTACGCGGGCCTGGGCATCAGTGAGATCCAGCTGCTGCCCGACCGGCACCCGGTCAGCTTCACCCACCAGGTCGCCGAGCGCATCGCACCCGCCGTCGCCGCGATCGGATAGCCGACGGGTGCGCTGCGCGCCGCACGGTCCCACGCGCCTGCGTGTCTGCAGGCCTACGCGCCTACACGTCTACACGCCGGTGGTGCCGTCGACGATCTCCCGGATCAGGTCGAGGTGGCCGTTGTGCCGGGCGGTCTCCTCGATCAGATGGAGGACGATCCAGCGCAGGTCGGGATGGTTACCGTTGCCGCGCGGGCGCTCGGCCGAGGTGTCCAGGTCGTGGGAGGCGACCAACTCGCGGTAGCGGTCGGTCCGTTCCTCGTACAGCGACAGCACATCGGCGAGCGGCATGTCCACCGCGATGCGCATCTCGCGGTCGGGGTCCTCGTCCGTCCACGGCCCTTCGTCCTCGCCGCCGAGGAACACCACCTCGAACCAGTAGTACTCGACCCAGCTGAGGTGGTTGATCAGCCCGGCGATCGTCATCAGGGGGGAGCCGGGCAGCGGGGCCCGGCGGGCATCGTCCGGCGAGATGCCCTCGCACTTCGCGCGTGCGGTGTCGCGGACGTAGTCGAGGAAGGTGGCCAGCTGGGTGCGCTCGTCCCATGCGGGAGGCGAATCGGTGCGTGTCATCGGCGTACACGATCCGCGTCGGACCGCCCCCTGTCCATCGCTTTGTCCAATGGGGCCCGCCCCTGGGTCCCTGGGCCCACGCCCCGGCGATCGGCCCTCATTAGGCTCGTGCACGACCAACTGCGAGCCATCTGACCGGCGCCCGGCACGGGCGCTTGCCCGGCGTGCCCGCACGCACCTGGAACTGCACGCTCCACCTGTCCTTCATGGGGTGATGTGTCGATGAGTGACGGTTTCTTCTACTCGTACCACCTCGGCTGGAGCCGCCCTGACTCCGAGTCGCTCTTCAGCGATCTCGACGCGGCGGGACTGCGGCTCAGCCACCCGATCACGAGGCGGGTCACGCTCCTCGGGCCGGGGCCCGGCCCGCGCGGCACCCCGTCGTGGGTGACCAGGGAGCAGCTCGTACTCCTGGCCGGACTGCAGCGGCTCGACAGCGTCGACTTCCTGTTGTGGGTGAACAGCGGAACCGACGTGCCCGCACGCATCCGCCGGATGCGGGACGGCGTCGTCGCGCTGGAATTCGGCTTCGGCCAGCTGACCCGGGACGAGCAGGAAGTTGCCGCGAGGGCGATCAGGGAGGCGATAGGGCGGGCCTCCGTGCTCTGCATCGGCTTCGTCGTCGACCGCGAGGGCGCCTCCGTGGCGACGGACTGGAGCGGTGTCGTCATCAACGGGACGACGTATTTCGACAGTTGGCCGGACACCCTGGCCGTGCGGCACGAAATCGCCGCGATGCAGCCGCAGTTGGCGGGGGTGGCCTCGTACGACCAGTCGCCCTGGATGCTGTTCGGGAGCGAGGTCCCCGTCCGGTAGCGGCGGGGCGGCCGGTCGGTTCGCCGCTCGGCTCGGTTCGGCTCCGCTCGGTTCGGCTCGGTTCGGCTCCGTGACTTTCGTCGGAATCGGCAACTTTGAGCCTTGCATTGGGTCCTGAGGCCCATGCCCCGAAGGGTGCCGGTGTGGTCGGATGCGTGGAGTGGCTGAACTGCGGCCGTACACCGGCAAGCTGGGGGACTCGTCGTGTCTGGCATAGGCGGATTTGCGGTTTCGGGTGGTGCCGGCGGAGGTGTCGCCGGCGGGGGTGTCGCCGTGGGCCGGCAGGGGGGCAGGCAGTCCTTGCCGCGTCCGTTGCAGGCGGTGCTGATCCTCGTACGGCTGCTCTTCGCGGCCGCCGTCGTGGGTGGCATCGGTGTGCTGACGGTGGCATCGGCGGTCAACGAGGTCGACGGCCAGCTGTTCGGGCTGCTGCTGTACGCGGCGCTGCCGAGCGTGTTCGCGTTCGTCCTCTCGCTGCATGTGCGTACCGGCGGCATCTGGATCTGGCGCGGGCTGCTTGCCGTACACGTCTGGCTCACCTTCGGCGCGCTGGCGACCCTCGGCGGGGACGGCGGCGGGCGCGGTGTCACCCAGCTGGTGATGCCGGTCGCCGTCATCGTCCTGCTGTTCCGGTCGAGCGCGCGCGAATGGTTCGAGCTGCCCCTCGAACAGCGGTTGCCGCACCGGCGGTTCAGTATCGCGCGCATGATCAAGTGGCGCCGGGACGACGCCGGTCAGACCGCGATGGAATACCTCGGCATGATCCTGGTGGTCGTGGCCCTCATCGGCGGACTGGTCGTCACGGGGATCGCCGCCCAGCTGACCGGTGGGATGCAGGACGCGATCTGCCGGCTCACCGGGAGCGCCTGCCCCGCGCCCGGCAGCAACGTGGAGGCGGGACACGGCAAGGACACCGGCGGGTCGGCCGCGTCCGGCGGTACGGACTCGGGCGGATCGGTGGCCACGGGCGGTACGGACTCCGGGGGGTCGGGCCCGGCAGGTTCCGGCTCCGGTTCCGGTTCCGGTTCCGGCGGGTCGGACACAGCCGGGGGCTCCAACGCGGCCGGTGGGACCGACACGGCCGGCGGAACCGGCACATCAGGCAGTTCGGAGTCCGGTTCGGGATCCGGTTCGGGATCCGGCTCGGGCGGTTCCGCAAGCTCCGGCGGAGGTGACACCGCCACCCAGGTCGACGACGGTGGCGACGACGTGGACAGCTCCGGGGAGCCGAACGGCGGCGACGGCCAGGACGACGGCGGCGGTGGCGACGAGAAGCCCGGCGAGAGCTGCACCTCGGGCGTCGGCGCGTTCTTCTCCTGCGCCGCGCACCAGACCGGCGGCTTCTTCAAGGGCCTGGTCGGCGACGGGCTGTGGGGCGACATCACCGGCACGATCGGCACGATCTTCCATCCCATCAAGGCGTGGGACGGCCTGAAGGACTACGGCAAGAGCCTCGGCGACAAGTGGAGCCAGGACTCCAAGGGCGCCGGGGACAAGTGGTCCAAGGGCGACTACCTCGGCGCGGTCTGGGACTGGACCAAGGCGTCCGGCGGCACCGGCGTCAAGGTCCTCGACGACATGTTCATCGGCGACGAAGTCCGGGACATGTGGAAGAACGGCAACGAGGGCCAGGCGATCGGCACCGGCCTCTGGAACATCGGCTCGCTGTTCATCCCGGGTTACGGCGAGGCCAAGCTCGTCGGCAAGTTCGGAAAGCTGGGCAAGTTCGGGAAACTCGGCAAGCTGGGCGAAGTCGCCGAGAAGGCCGGAGAGGCCGCGTCCAAGGCGAAGAAGGCCGCCAAGGCGGGCGATATCACGGCCGCGGAGAAGGCCGCGAAGGAAGCGCAGCAGCACGCCGACGACGCCGCCGAGCAGGCCGGTCTCAAGGGCTGCACCGTCGGGATGGGCGGTCGCGTCCGGGTCCCGTACGGCAGCGGTGCGGGCGTCGGACTGTCCGGCTCGGGCACCGGCGCCATCGCCGCGCCACCCATTTCGGTACCCGTCGGCTTCCTCATGGGGAAGTGCGACGAGGTCGACCCGGAGAAGAAGGCCGCCGCCGACGAGGCGCAGAGGCTGGCCGACGAGGCGAAGAAGGCCGCGGACGCGGCCAAGCGCCGGAAGGCCCTGGAAGCCGCCCAGGACCAGCCGAAGCCGGCCTGGTACAAGGACCTCAAGGACCCGCCGGCCGGGACCAAGGACGGCGGCACGGGCAACTGGCAGGAGATCAAGCCCGGCGTCTGGAACTACCCGACCGAGATGGGTGCCCGCTACCAGGAGCAGATCTCCAAGGTGGGCCGCGGGAAGGAGTACCGGGTTCCGCTGGACAAGCTCACGGGGAAGCCGGTCGACTTCGACGGCTGGGACGCCTCGCGGGGCACGTACCTGGAGGCGAAGTACGGGTACACGGGCAAGAAGTACTACAACGCCGACACCGGTGAACTCGCGCCGGATCTCGCCGGCCGCTGGGCCGACCAGGCAACCCGCCAGCTGGACGCCGCACGGGGCAAGCCGGTCGAATGGCACCTGTCCGATCCTGATGTCGCCGATGCGGCCCGGAAGATGTTCCGGGAACGGAACATCGACGTTAAGGTGATCAACACGCCGGGAGATGTCGTCGGCTGAACGCGGGCGCCGGGCGCAATTCCGAAGGCTGAGGGAGAGTTCCGTGCTTTATGTCGTCGTCAACGGTTCTTGGGGCGTCCGGGAAGAGGATGTCCGGGAGATCGGCAGACGATGGGCAAAGACTCTCACCGCGCTCAAGGAAGTGGACGGCGCCACATTCGGCGACTGGCACGACGCCGGGCGCGGTGACGCGTCCGACCTCGTGGTGCTGCCGTCGGGGGACGCGGTGTCGGAAGACGTACTGGTCGACTACATCGAGCGCAAGAACCAAGGGCCCGATCTCGATGTGGTCGGCTACACGGCTTCCCTCTGGGCGCACAATCCCGGGAAATTGCGCGTCACCGTGGCAATTCACGCGGGTGGGTCGTCGCCGTACGTCACGAATTCGATCTCGCTCGCTTTCCGCTCGCGCGAGCTGGACGAATCGACCGAGGTGATCCGGCGGGCGCCCGACATTCTGCGGATCATCGCCGAGGCCTGGGACATCGACGCCGGTCAGGTGTACAACGATTCCCAGTACGACGCGGTGGCAGAGCAATTCGAGCTGAAGAATTCCCACCCCCGGTGCGGCCGGGCGGTCTACCTCTCCGCCGGGCGGGCGGCACCGGCGCCCGAGGGCCTCGACGGCACGTACACCCGTACCGCGGCCGACGGCCTGGTCATCGACCTCACCCGGGGCGGTACGACCGTGCCGGGCAACGAGACGATCATCGAGGCCAACAGGGAACTGCGGGCGGCCGGTTCGCTGACGCCGCTCCCGGTGCCGATCGACCGCGACAAGTTCTGACAGCTGCGGGCCCGCGCACCCCCCGGGGGAGGCGCACCGCGCACCCCCCGGGGGAGGCGCACCGCGCACCCCCCGGGGGAGGCGCACGCCTCAGACCCAGCCCCGCATCGCCGCGAACCCCAGCAGCAGTCCCACCGAGAACACCCCGAGCCCGAGCGCGAACACCGCGGGCATCACCGCCGGACCCCAGGCTCCGGGCCCGGCCACCGTGGCCTTCTTCGCCGGGTCCGCCGGGTCGTAACTGACCCGGACCGGCGCACCGACCTCGAAGCCGAACGGGCCCGGGGCGTGGTCGGTGAACTCGATGTCGCGGCCGTCCCGGGTGCGGAACGCGAAGACGTACTCGGTGGCGTAGCTCCGCTCCATGCCCGGCCCCCGGTCGACCGTCCGGCGGTCCGCGCACCGCCCCTCGGCGCGTTCGCCGTGCCGTACCAGCCGCAGCACCCGGTTCAGGCGCAGCGCGGAACGGATCGCGAACGCGCCGAGGAGCAGGCCGAACAGCAGCAGGAACGTGGCCGTGCCGCCGGGCAGGATCTGCATGGACGCGCGCTCCCGATCCGCTACTTGACCGTGATCGAATCGACGAAGGCGTCGAGGTCCTTCGGGCTCAGCGAGCCCTTCACCGCATTGATCCGGACCGCGAACGGCACATCCTTCGAATCGACACCCGCCACCACGACCCCCGTCATCCGGGTGCCCTGCGCCGGGGTCCGCTCCTCGCCGTTCGACGTGAACTCGTAGTCGATCCGGCGTGCGTCACGGGCGCTCTCCGCACCCGCGAGCCGCACCTCCTCGGTCCCCTTGCGGGTCGCCCCGATACCGATGCCGGCGCCCGCCGCGGACGCCGCCTCGGCGGCGCTGTCCACACCCGTGGCGAAGTCGAGCTGCACGGAGACCATGCCCGTGCGCAGCCCGCCCTCCTCCTTGAGCGCGACGGCCGCGTTGGCCTTGGCCCGGTCGGCCGCGGGCTGTTCCTTGTAGCCCTTGTCCCCGGGGTAACCGACGGAGAGGCTCTTGGTGTCGAGCTTGCTCCAGCCCTCCGGCAGTGCGGCGGTCTCCCCGCCGCAGCCGGTGAGCAGGGCGAGGCCGATGGCGGCGGCAGCGGTCGCGCCGATCGCCCGGTACATCTTCTTCGTCGTCATCGCCTATCGCCTCTTCGTCGTGCGTGGTCGGTGCTTCCCGTACGGGCTACTTCGCGCAGTAGCTGTACGGGAGGTACGAGCGCTTGTCGCCCTGCGGAGCCCCGAGGAACTGCGCGTCCGTCAGTGTCTCCTTCTTGTGCTCGTCGGAGATGGAGAATCCCAGACTCATGCCGAGCGAGACCTCGAAGCCGAACTCCTGGGCGTCCGTCTGACCGTGGTACTTCATCGTGCTCGACAGGCCGTCCTGGTACATCAGCTGGTCGAAGGGGTCGGTTCCGGTGGGCTTCTGCTGAAGAGAATGATCGCCGAACATGTACTCGAACGGGGCGGTGTTGTTACCGGAGCCGTCCAGCCACTGCTCGGCGATGGCCCGCTTGTCCTCGGTGGCCTTGTCGGTGTCCTTGCCGAAGACGATCGAGTTCGTCTTGACCTCGATGGCGGTGTCGCCGGAGGAGTCGGAGCCGCTGACCTTGCCGCCGCGCTTGTCCCCGTCCTTCTTGCCGTTGTCGCCGCTGATGTCGCCCTTGTCGGTCGTCGACCCGTTCTCGACGGTCTGGGTCATGTCGATGCGGACGATCTTCCCGGTCTTCTGGTCACGGGTGACGGTGACCGCCCCGGTCCGGCTGTCCTTCGCGGAGGCCGTGCCGCCCAGCGGACCGGCCGAACCGCCGACCTTGCCCTCCAGGTCGAGCTTGGCGGTGTACGTGTACGACTCGTTGCCGTTGACGTCGTCCTTGGTGACGGTCACCTCGGGGGAGAACTTCGCCTTGCCGCCGAGCTTCGCGCCGAGCTTGGCCTCGTCGCCCGCGCTGATGGAGAGTCCGCCGTCCGCGTAGGCGTTGAGACCGACGGTCGAGTAGGAGATCTTCTTGTCCCCGATCTTCTTCTCGACGTCCTTCTTCTTGTCGGCCCACTTCATCCCGGAGTACCAGCCGCCGCCGTAGCCGCCGCTGTACTTGGTGGAGGTCTCCCACATCTTCATTTCCTCGATGTCGTCCCGCATCTTCTTGGCGTCCTCCTCGCTCTTGAAGACCCAGGTGTCACCGTTGGTGATCTTGATGCCGCCGCCGACGTCCACATCGGCCTTGCCCAGCTTGCCGAGCTTGACGCCGGGGGTGCTGGCGGTGGCACCGGCCGAGGCGGCGTCCGTGAACGTCATGTAGACCAGCTTGTCGTTCTCGTCGACCTTGCCGTCCCCGTTCACGTCCGTCTTGGCCTGGCTGACCTTCTGCTGGAAGCCGTACTCGTTGCCCCACTCGAACCAGCCGATCTTGACCTTGTCGCCGACGGTGTCGGAGATGCTGGAGACCTGGCACATCTTGGGCTCGTAGTCGGCGTCCGTCTTCGGCTTCGCGGTGGTTTCGCCGCCGCCGGTGGAGCAGCCGCCACCGCCGCCGCCCATCGAGCTGATCGCGCAGCGGATGCGTTCGCCGATCTGCCCGCCGACGCCCGCCATGGCCATCGCGCCGATCAGCGTGACCACGAGGACGACCACCCCGAGGTACTCCATGGCCGTGGCGCCGCCGTCCCGCCAGGAGTACGGGCGGTACGGGGCGGGCTCCGGCTCGTCCGCGCGGTCGTCCAGCAGCCGGTCGACGGCCAGCCCCGCCGCCGCGCCGGTCGCCAGCGCGACGATCGGCATCAACGTGCCCTCGACGTCGATGAGATGCCAGGACACGGCCAGTCCGTAGACGAGCGCGGCCACCGGGACGGTGAGGGCGGCGGCGAGGGTCAGCAGACGCGACTCGCGGTGCTCGTCGGGCAGGAGGCGGGCGGAGGTCAGGACCGTGAGGACGGTCGTGATGACGTTGGGGACGTGCAGCAGGGCCAGCCGCCAGCCGAAGCTCGTCAGCCGCTCGTCGGTGGCCAGCAACTCGACCAGTCCGCGCGAGACCAGATAACCGGCGGCGATGTAGACCAGGGCGCCGGCGGCCCAGCTGCGGGTCAGGGCGAAGAACACGCCACCGCTCGCGCCGGAACCACCACCCCCCCTCCCCGGCGGTATGTGGCCCGCGCCTCCGCTTCCCCAGCCCCCGCCACCACTCACGGTTCTTCCTCTCCGACGCCCACTTGCCATGCCCGTGCCCGCAGTTCTGCATGCGGGTGTGGACGTGAGCGTACGGATGAACGAGCCGGGTGACCTGGGCCCTTGGCCCCAAAGTCGGGCCCAACGGGCGGTGCCCCGCCCCACCGCGAGGAGCGGCGGGGCGGGGCACCGGGGGAGGGGAGCGGGGTGCGGCCGGGTCAGTCCAGGTCGTCCGCGAACGTTCCCGCGCGCTCGGCGACCTCCGGCCTGCGGACCCGCAGCACGGCGAAGCCGACGATGCCGACGACCAGCGCGCCGACGAACACGTACGGCAGCACGTTCAGCGGCCAGGCCGGAGCGGGCCACAGGTTGCGGTAGAAGACGTAGATCATCGCGGCGGCGCCGATCAGCCCCAGGCCCCAGGTGATCAGCAGGCCGCGGGCCCCGATCCGGCGTACGAACAGCGGCGCGGCCAGACACACCAGGGTGTAGCTGAGCATGTAGCCGAAGACGCCGATGGTGTCGATGTACGTCGTCGCGTTCAGCGGTTCGGTCCCGGCGCCGACCACGAGCACCGCGGGGAGGGCGACGAACGGGGCGACGGTCCAGATGGCCGCGGACGGGGTCCGGTGGCGGGGGTGGGCGACGCCGAGCCGGGCCGGCATCACACCCTCCTTCGCCATGCCGAACAGCAGCCGGGCGGCGACGGTGATGCAGGCCATCACCACGGCCACGAACGATGCCGCGAAGCCCGCGTGCAGGAAGAACTTGAGGAAGCCGAGGCCGGACAGCTCGGCCAGTTCGTCCATCGGGTCGGTGCTCCTCGCCAGGGCGTCCGCCCCGCCGAACCCGGCGACCTGCGCGTAGGTGGCGAACATGTACAGCACACCGGCCAGCACCGCACTGCCCATCACCGAGCGGGGAATCGCCTTGTACGGGTCGGTGGCCTCGGCGCCCAGCGAAGCGGCGCCCTCGAACCCGACGAAGCCGAGCACGCCCAGCACCACGGCGAAGACGACACCGTCGAGGGTGGAGCCGCTGAGGCTCAACTGCTCGGTGTCGATGATGTTCCCGCTCTTGAAGAAGGCCGGGACCAGCACGACGACGATGAGGACGATCGACACGACCTCCAGCACGGAGGCGACCCGCGCCGCGGTCCGCACACTGGCGATCGTCAGCCGGATCGCGACGGCGGCCAGCAGCACATCGAGCAGGATCTGGCCGGGGATGCCGGTGAAGAGCCCGATGCCGATCTGGTCGAGGGCGCGCGCCGTGTAGTAGCCGGCACCGGCGAGCGAGCCCGAGCCGATGCACACCGCACCGATGAGCAGCGCCCAGCCGGTCACGAACGAGCCGGGCGCCCCGAGCGAGAGCCGGGAGAAGGCGTACAGCGAACCGACCCCGGCGCGCCTGCGGGCGAAGACGCAGATGCAGTACGCGATGGCGAGCACGGCGGTCATGGCCAGGAAGAAGGAGAACCAGGCGCCGTTGCCCGCGGACGCCGCCATGCTGGCGGGGGCGAAGGCGATGACGGCGCTGGGCGCGACGTTCGCGACGCTCTGCGCGCCGACCTCGAACGTGGAGACGGAGCGGTGGGCCAGGCCGTCGGCCGGCTTTTCGGCGGTGGTCTGCTTTCCGGCGGTGCTCATGTCCGGTCCTCCATCATCAGCAGCTGACGCAGGGCGTGGCCGGCGGCGAGGTCGGCCAGTGCGTCGCCCGCCTCGTCCAGCGGACGCCGTGCCGAGATCATCGATTCCACGTCGAGCTCGCCCGACACCACGAGGTCCACCAGGGCCGGGATGTCCCGGCCGGCGTCGACCGAGCCGTAGTTGGAGCCGAGGATGCGCTGGTCGGCCTCGGCGAGCGCGAGCGGGTCGAAGCGCGCGGTGCGGCCGGTCGGCGGGAGGCCGACGATGACGGCGGCGCCGCCCTGGCCGAGCGCCGCGATGGACTGCTCGGTGGTCTCGATCTTGCCGATGGCGTCGAGCACGTAGTCCAGGCCTTCGGGGACCAGGGCGCGCAGGGCCTCGACGACATCGCCGTCACGGGCGTCGACCGCGTCCGTCGCGCCGAGCCGGCGGGCCAGCTCCAGCTTCTCCGGGACGACGTCGACGGCGACGATGCGGCCGGCCCGCGCCAGCCTGGCACCCTGCACGCAGGACAGGCCCACGCCGCCGCAGCCGATCACGGCGACGGTGGCCCCGGCCTCGACGCCCGCCGTGTTGCGGACCGCGCCGACACCGGTGGCGATGGCGCACCCGACCAGGGCGATGACGTCGAGGGGCGCGTCCTCGCGCACCTTGATCGCGCCGGAGGCGGGGACCACGACGCGCTCGGCGAACGAGGAGACGCCCAGGTAGTGGTGGGCCTTCTCGCCGTCGATGGAGAGCCGGCTGGTGCCGTCGTACAGCACCCCGCCGGGCGCCACGACCTCCGCGACCAGGCTGCACGCGGCCGGGCGCCCGGAGACGCAGAAGCGGCAGGTGCCGCAGGACGGGACCCAGGACAGGACGACATGGTCGCCGACCGCCAGGCCGGTGACGCCCGCGCCGAGCGCGGTGACCACGCCGGAGCCCTCGTGCCCCATCACGACCGGGGTGGGGTGGTCCCACTCGCCGCGGATGACATGGAGGTCGGAGTGGCAGACGCCGGCCGCCGCCACGGCGACCTCGACCTCGCCGGGGCCGGGCGGGGCCAGGGTGACGTCGGTGACGGTCACCTCCTGGCCCGGGGAGCGGAAGACGACGCCGCGCACGGTGCGCGCGGTGCTCTCTTGGAAGGACGGGGAGCTCATCGGCTTACTCCTCGGGTGGTGCGGCACGGTCGGGAAGGGCGGCACGATCGGCGACGGGCGGCACAGCGGCCTGCCGGAGCGTCTTGTTTAGTGCCATTAAACTTTCGTCAAGTTTTACAGCACTAAACTCGATGGGTAAAGACCCTTCTGGCCTGCGTCTTCCCCCGGCCACCGACCGTGACGTCTCCGACAGGTAGCGTGTCCGCCATGCCCGAAGCCCCTGACAGCCACATGTCCACGATCGGTCCGCGGCTGCGTGAGCTCCGCCTGGCACAGGGGCTGACGCTCGCTCAGGTCGCCGAGGCGGCAGGTGTGACCAAGGGGTTCGTCAGCCTGGCCGAGCGCGGCAAGACCTCGGTCTCCGTCCCGACCCTGATCCGCATCTGCGAGGCCCTGGGCACCGGCATCGCCACGCTCTTCGACTATCCGGACCAGGACGTCGTCAAGGGCGGCCTGGGCGCCAAGCTGGAGATGGGCGGGCACGGCATCGAGGAGTTCCTCCTCACGCCCGCCGAGGAACGGCACGTCCAGGTCATGCGGACGATCCTGAGCCCCGGCGGCGGCTCCGGCGGCGCGTACAGCCTGGAGGCCGAGACCGTCTTCGCCTACCTGGTCCGCGGCACGCTGCGGCTGAGCGTGGACGGCGAGCCCAGGTTCCTGGAGGCCGGCGACTCGACGACGTTCTCCGCACGGGCCGCGCACGCCTGGGACAACCCCGGCGAGGACGAGGCCGAGGTCCTCTGGTCGATCGCGCCCGCCCTGCCGCTCTCCCGCACCAAACTCCGGCCGTAGGGCCTGTCCGACCCTGAATCGCCGGGCAGGCCCTGACAGGGCGCCGCCGCCCGGCCCGTGACGGGTGGGGCCACCCGCCGCGGAGATGCCCGCGTTCCCGCTCCTTTGCCCGCCCGCCGTGGGCGCGAGCAGGTGCGTGAGGCCGATCAGGGCCGGGGCAGATCCAGTGGAATGCGACGGGTCGCGCGGCCCTGGGTGTCCAGGAGCCAGCCCATGCGCTTGGGGGAATGCAGCGCCACCGTGCGGTCCTTGACCTCCAGCATCGGGAAGCGTTCCGCCAGCAGCATCTCGAACGGGCCGATGGCGTTCAGACCATGGAGCCAGACGATGACCAGGAGGTTGTGCGGTCCGCTGACGGAGACGCACATACGGACCTGCTCCATGCGGGCCAGCGTGTTTCCGGTGTGTTCGAGGTGGGCGTGCGGGACGGCGGCCCGGTAGATCACCATGGTCGACAGACCGGCCAGGGGGTGGGCGATGTCGCAGCGGAAATTGAGGTCGCCGTGGTGGATCAGGCGCTGGAGCCGGCGCCGGGCGGCGTGCTCGCTCATCCCCGTCGCGGCGCCGAGCTCGGTGTAACCGAGCCGCCCGTTGGAGCCGAGGGCGGTCATCAACGCCTGATCCTCGGGGGACGGCCGGTCGTGCATGTCCGTGCTGTACGTGGCCTGCCGTGCGGGACGCGGAGCCGGCAGCGTGGCACGCCCCGCCGGTTCCATGGCCCGGATCCGCCAGTCGCCGCCTTCGCCGTAGAGCGTGATCCCGAGCCGGGTACGGGTGGAGCGCAGCCCCGGCAGGCCGCCGATGGTGCGGTGGACCGACCGGCCGAGCGTGGGCAGGTCGGTGGCGACGACGGACACGAAGAGATCGAAGTCCCCGGCCGTCTCGTCGATGCTGAAGACCCAGGGCAGTTCGGCCAGGGCGGCACTGACCGTTTCGAGGGAGCTGGGCCGGCAACGCACCTCGACATAGGCGACCGTGGCCGATTTCGGTGCGTCGTAGGCGGTGATCCACGCCAGCCGGTCGGCGCGCAGACGCTCCCAGCGGCGGGCCGCGGTCGTCGCGTCCACGCCGAGCGCCCGGCCGATGCGGGTCCACGGTGCACGGGGCGCGGCCTGGAGCGCGTCGACGAGGGCGAGATCCAGTTCGGAGAACCGTGCGTCGGAATCCAGCGCATCCGGTGAGCCGACGACGCTTTCCTGCATTTTCGGTCCTCCCTCGCGCACAGGCCGGATCGTAAGGGCACTTCCCGGCCGACACCCAGTATCGGCCACTGTAGAGAGGAGTGCCGTGCCTGCTCTGCGCCCGCGAATCCCGCGCCCCGAGACCGCGAACCGCACGGTCAGGACGACGGTGGTGCTGCTGTTCGCCGCCTGGCTGGTCGACTACACCGACCGGCTCGTGATCAACCTCGTACTGCCGTCCATCGGTGAGGACTTCGACCTCGACCGGGGACAGCAGGGCCTGATCGTCTCCGCCTTCTTCCTCGCCTATGCGGCCTGCCAGATCCCCGGCGGCATGCTCGCCGACCGCTTCGGCGGCAAGCGGGTCACCTGCTGGGCCCTGCTGGTCTGGTCCCTGTTCACGGCACTGACCGGCCTCGCGTGGTCCTTCGCCGCCCTGCTCGTGCTGCGCTTCGCCTTCGGAGCGGCCGAAGGGATCTTTCCGTCCGCCGGGACGAAGGTGCTGGTCGAGCGGACCACGCCCGAGGAGCGGATGGGTGCCAACGGGCTGATCATGAGCTCGAACGCCCTCGCCGCGGTGCTGACACCGCTCGCCGTCGCACCGCTGATCAGCGTCTTCGGCTGGCGGTCCGCCTTCTTCTCGACGGCGGCGCTCGGTGTCCTCGTCCTGGTGGCGATACGGATGCGGCTGCCGGATCCCCTGCCCCGTACGGAGCCGGACGCCGGGGCGCGAGACCGCCGGGGCGTCCGTGACCTGCTGCGCATGGGCGTGCTCTGGCGCTTCGCACTGATGATGTTCGGCTACTGCGTCATCGTGTGGGGCCTCAACACCTGGGTTCCGTCCTATCTCAGCGAAGAGCGCGGTATCTCCCTGACCTCGGCCGGAGCCCTCGTCGCGATTCCGGCACTGGGCGCAGCCGCGGCCACGGTCGTCGGCGGCCGTCTGGCGGACCGTTTCGAGGGCCACCACCGGAAGGTGATCGTGCCCGGGATGACGGTGGCCGCGCTCGCGCTGCTCCTGATGGCCTTCTCGGCCTCGATCGGCGGCTTCATCGTCTTCGGGACGCTCGCCGTCTTCGCCGCTTCGCTCTGCTACATGCCGATCTTCGCGGTGCCCCTGCGCAGCCTCGCTCCCGAACACGTCGGAGTGGGCAGCGCGGTGATCGTCTTCGGCGGGCAGGTCGCCGGCATGGTCGCCCCGCCCGTCATGGGTGTGCTCGCCGACGCCTTCTCCTTCCAGGTCGCCTTCGCCTTCCTCGTGCTGGGCGCGGTCATCGCCGCGGCCATGGCCGTCGCCACCCCTCAGGACACCACGTCCTTCCTCGCTTCCTCCGCACGCCGTACCCCTCTCGCAATGGAGCACTCATGACTGCCTCGGTCACCTCGCTGCTGTCCGGACTGAACGGCGAACTGCCCGGCCTGCGCGACCTGTACAAGGATCTGCACGCCCATCCGGAACTCTCCTTCCAGGAGGTCCGTACGGCGGGAATCGTCGCAGCCCGGCTGCGGGAACAGGGCTGGGACGTCACCGAAGGGGTGGGCAAAACCGGCGTCGTCGGTGTCCTCACCGCGGGCGACGGCCCGGTGGTGCTGCTCCGCGCCGACATGGACGCGCTGCCCGTGAAGGAGGAGACCGGACTTCCGTACGCCTCCACACGGACCGGGGTGGACGCGGAGGGCAACGAGGTCCCGGTGATGCACGCCTGCGGCCACGACATGCATGTCACCTGCCTGCTCGGCGCCACCGCACTGCTGGCCGCCAACCGGCACGCCTGGCGCGGCACCGTCGTCGCGGTGTTCCAGCCCGCCGAGGAGATCGGCGGGGCCCCGGCCATGATCGACGACGGCTTCCTGGAGCGCTTCCCGCGGGCCGAGGTCTGCCTCGGCCAGCATGTGGGGCCCGTCCCCGCGGGTTTCGCCGCCACCCGGCCCGGTCCGGTGATGGCCGCGTCCGACAGTGTGCGGGTGCGGCTGTACGGGCAGGGCGGGCACGGGTCGACGCCCGAGGCGACCGTGGATCCCGTCGTGATGGCCGCCGCGATCGTGATGCGGCTGCAGACGGTGGTCTCCCGCGAAGTGGGGGCGGCGCAGCAGGCGGTGGTGACCGTGGGCTCGATCCACAGCGGCACCAAGGAGAACATCATCCCGGACACCGCCGACCTCAGGATCAACATCCGCAGTACGACTCCCGCCGTACGGGAACGGGTCCTGGCGGCCGTCAGGCGGATCGTCCGCGCCGAGGCCGCCGCCTCCGGCGCCCCGAAGGAACCCGGGATCACGGACTTCAACGCCTTCCCGGTGACCGTCAACGACCACGAGGCCACCGCCACCGTCCAGGCCGCGCTCACCCGGGCCCTGGGAGAGGGGCGGGTCTTCACCCTGCCCCACACACTCACCGGCAGCGAGGACTTCGGCGTCTTCGGCACCGCGCTCCAGGTGCCGTCGGTCTTCTGGTACTTCGGCGGCGCCGACCCGGCCGCGTTCAAGGACATCGACCCCGACGCCCTGCTGGAGAACGGAATCCCGCCCGAGATCCCCGGCAACCACTCGCCGCTGTTCGCACCGGTCATCGACCCGACCGTCGAAATCGGCGTCACATCGCTGCTGGCGGCCGCCGCACAGTGGCTGACGGCCGGCGCCCACACCCCCCGATAGCCGCCACGTACGACGGAGGGAGAACCATGAAGCAAGCCCCCGAACTGATCTTCGTCGGCGGTCCGGTCCTCACCATGGACCCCGAACACCCCCGGGCCGAGGCCCTCGCCGCACGGGCGGGCGTGATCACCGCCGTCGGCGGCAGGGGCGAGGTACTGGCCCTGCGCGGCCCCGGCACCCGGGTCGTGGACCTGGCGGGGCAGGCGCTCCTGCCGGGATTCGTCGAGGCCCACGGCCACCCGACGACGATGGCCCTGGCCATCGCCCCGCCCGCGGTGGACGTGCGCCCGTTCACCGTGCCGACCGGCGAGGCCGTCCACGCCCGGATACGGGAGGCCGTGGCCGCGGCGCCCGGCGAGCCCGTGGCCGTGTACGGGATCGATCTGCTGCTCCAGCGCGACCTTCCGCTCCCCACGCGGGAGTCGCTCGACGAACTGTGCCCGGACGCCCCGCTCGTGGTGTTCACCGCCAGCGGCCACGCCGCCTACGCCAACACCGCCGCCCTGCGCGCCGCGCGGATCACCCGGGACACCCCCGACCCGGCCGGGGCCCGCTTCGTGCGCGACGCCGACGGCGAACCCACCGGAGAGGCCCAGGAGGGCGCCGCCGTCGAGGCGTTCATGTGGGTCGTGGCGGGTGACCGGCTGGAGCCGGCGAAGCTCGCCGCCGCGCTGGAATGGTCGTACGCCGAGCACGCCCGGGTCGGCATCACCACCGCCGCCGACCTGGCGACCGAACCGGGCCTGCTCGCCGCTCTGCGGGCCGCCGCCGAACACCCCCGGGCGGCCCTGCGCGTCCGCTCGTACCTCATCGGCACCCCCGAACTGGCCGCCGACCCCGAACGGCGCTTTCCCGGACACGCCCCGGCTGCCGAGCTGTTCGGCATCTCCGGCATGAAGCTGTGGGCCGAGGGCACCGCATGGCAGGGCACCATCGCCACCAGCTTCCCGTTCCAGGACAACGAAGCCACCCGCCGCATCGGCCTGGACCCCTGCGCCCACGCACCCATGAACTACAGCCCCGATCAACTCGCCGAGCTGGCCTCCGCGTTCACCGCCCAGGGCTACCCGATGGCCTGCCACGTCCACGGCGACGTCACCTTCGACGCCGTGCTCGACGCGTACGCCGGGGCCGGCGCCGACGACCCGGAGCGGCTGCGGGCCATGCGGCCGCGCATGGAGCACTGCGGCGCGGTCACCCCCGACCAGTACCGCCGCGCCGCCGCCATGGGTGCCACCGTCAGCCTCTTCATGGACCACATCCGCTGGTGGGGCGACGTCCTCGCGGACGATCTGTTCACCCCCCGGGTCGCCGAGGAGTGGATGGCCGTGCGCTCGGCCTGGGACGCCGGACATCGCGTCTCCCTGCACAACGACGGCATGTGCTCACCCACCGACCCGCTCGCCTCCGTCGCCACCGCCCTCACCCGCCGCACCCCGGCCAGTGGCCGCGTCCACGGCACCACCGAGCGCCTGACCATCGACGAGGCGCTGCGCGCGGTGACCACCAACCCGGCGTGGCAACTGCACCTGGAGGACGAGATCGGCATGCTGCGCCCCGGGATGCGGGCCGACCTGGCGGTCCTGACCCAGGATCCGTACGCCGTACCGGCCGAGCGCTACGAACAGTTCCAGGAGGAGATCGCCGTCTCGGCCACCTACCTCGGCGGCTGTCCCACCTGGACGGCGTGAACGAGGTGGCGTACGGGTGAGAGCGGACCGGCTGCCCGGTACGTGAGGGCAGCCGCGCCGATCACTTCCGGTCGATCTCGCTCTGGACGACCGACACCCGGACCCCCGGCCGGATTCCCCACTTCTCCATCGCCCCGGCCTCCGACTCGATCACATGCCGGGCCCGCAGCCGGGGCATGCCCAGCCGGCCGGGCTTCATCGTGTGGACCGCCACGACCCTGAACTTCCGGTCCAGATACGCCACATCGATGGTGAACCGCATCCGGAAACTGTGCACACTCCCGCACGGGGTGATCAGCAGGGCGCCGTCGATCCCGTCCTGCCCGAGCAGCCCGCGGCTCCGGGCCCGGTACGAGGCCGCGATCCTCAGCGGTATCTCCTCCTCCTGCCCTCCCTGTGCGTCGGTGACCGTCAACGTGCCCTTGCCATTGCGCCATTGAGCCATGGCCATGAAGGTAGCGCCAGGTGACGGCCGCTGGGTCCGGAACGGCACGCAGTGGGCCCCAGGACCCATGACCCGTGCCCGGCACCGGCTTAGGGTCGGCTCCGTGGACGCCATGCTGACAGTGCTCGCCGCACTCTGGGGCGCAGCGGCCGGACTGCTGGTCCCGCGCGCCGCCTACCGGTTCTCCGTGGAACCGGAGGACCCCTGGCGCGACGCCTGCCCCGAGGGCCACGCCCTGACCGGGGCCGCCCGCGGCTGGCTCGGCTCCACCCGGTGCGCGCAGTGCGCGGCGGTGCCGGTACCCACCGCCCCGGCACCCACCACCCCGGGTGACGGGCCGGAAGACCGGACCGACGGGACGGACGGCTCGCCGCGCGCAACGCGTTACGCCCCCGGCGTCCTCGTCCCCGTCGTCACGGCACTCTCCTGCGCCGTCCTCGCGGCGGCCACCGGGCTCCGCCCCGAACTGGCCGTCTGGCTGCTGCTGGCACCCGTCGCCGTACTGCTGGCGACCATCGACCGCCGCGTCCACCGGCTGCCCGACCGGCTGACACTGCCCGCCGCCGGGGCCGTCGCCGTGCTCCTCGGAGCCGCCGCGCTGCTCCCCGAACACGCCGGGTCCTGGCTGTCCGCCCTGCTCGGCGGAGCCGCCCTCGGCGGCTTCTACTTCCTGCTCTTCCTCATCAACCCGAACGGAATGGGCTTCGGGGACGTCAAGCTCGCGCTGTCGCTGGGAACGGCCCTCGGCTGGTACGGCTGGGCCGTGGTGTTCGCCGGAGGCTTCGCCGGATTCCTGCTCGGTGCGGCGTACGGGTTCGGGCTGATGATCCTGAAGCGGGCCGGGCGCAAGACCGGCATCCCGTTCGGCCCGTTCATGATCACGGGCGCGCTGCTGGGCATGCTGCTCGGCGCGCTCGCCGCCTGACCCCGTCGTACCCCGGCCACGCCCAAAAGAGCGCGGCCGGGACAGTCATTCCCCGCAACCGGACGTCAACCCGTCACACGATCTGGATGGCGACGACCTTCGGCGGCTGGTTCGGGAAGGTGATGTCGTGCCAGCGCTCGATCTTCACCGAGTCACCGTTGGCGTCGTAGTAGATCAGGTCGTTGTTGCCCGTGGAGATCCGGTCGACCCACCACCCGCCGAAGTCGGTCTTCCCGCCGTTCGCGTAGCAGTCGACGCTCTCACGGCCTTCGAAGTGCGACCAGATCTTCAGGAAGTTCTCCCCACCGACACATTGGACGTGGTCGATGGCGAAGGCCTCACCACTCGGCATGCTGATGGTGAGCGCGGCGGTCGTGGCGAGCGCCACGGCCAACGAACGCGCGGCCCTCTTGGTTTTCGAGATCACGGATTCCCCTTCACGTTCACGCGAAGGCCGGCGCACCGGCCGGCCCTGTCGGCGATGTTGCGTCATGACGGAACGGTGCTTCGTCGAGCCGACAACGGGACACGACCCGCCAGGCAGCCCTGAGACCCCGTCGGGCAGCTCGAACGATGCTGTCGCCACGCTATAGACGAAAAGAGGCAATACCGTCCGCAGTCAGGGAAAACGCATCAAATAGGTGATAACCCGAGGTGAGGCCGTGGCGTACGGTCGAGCGGGCAACGGCCCGGACCCCCGCCGTCCCCGCACCACCCGCCGCGCCCTGTCCGACCCTGATCCGCCGGACAGGCCCTAATGCGGTCGCGCCGCTCGGCACCCGGCTGACACCATTCCGGTATGTCCGGAGCATCCGAGGAAGCGACCGCCGAAGCGGAACGCGCACGATTCGAAGCCCTCGTCCTGGAGGCGGCCACCGCCTCCGTCGACGGCTGGGACTTCTCCTGGCTCGACGGCCGGGCCACCGAGCAGCGCCCCTCCTGGGGCTATGCCCGTGCCATGGCGGACCGTATGGGACGGGCCGGGGCCGCGCTCGACATCCAGACCGGCGGCGGCGAGGTCCTCGCCTCCGTACCGAAGCTGCCGCCGCTCGCCGTCGCCACCGAGTCCTGGCCGCCGAACATCGCCCGTGCCACCGCTCTCCTGCACCCGCTCGGCGTGGCCGTGGTCGCCGATCCGGACGAGCCGCCGCTGCCGTTCGGCGACAACGCCTTCGACCTGGTGGTCAGCCGGCATCCGGTGACGACCTGGTGGGCGGAGATCGCGCGGGTGCTCGCCCCCGGCGGCACGTACTTCTCGCAACAGGTCGGCCCGGCCAGCGTCTTCGAACTCGTCGAGTACTTCCTCGGCCCGCAGCCCCCCGAGGTGCGCGGCTCCCGCGACCCCGAACAGGCGCGGGCGGCGGCCGAGGCGATGGGCCTGGACGTCGTCGATCTGCGGGCGGAGACCCTGCGCACCGAGTTCTTCGACATCGGCGCCGTCGTCTACTTCCTGCGCAAGGTGATCTGGATGGTGCCGGGCTTCACCGTCGAGGAGTACCGGCCGCGACTGGCCGAGCTGCACCACCTGATCGAGACCGAGGGTCCGTTCGTCGCCCACACCACCCGATTCCTGATCGAGGCCCGCAAACCGGATGCCCGGCCCTGAGCTTGGCGTTTAACGTCGCAGGTCACTCGGCCTACTGATCTGCGGTTCTTTCCGGGACAGCGGAGGCGGCCGTTCTTCACACTTCGAGATGTCG
>NZ_JBHWIY010000028.1:0-9812 GCF_042731715.1 Streptomyces sp. NPDC059832
GCCCGAATACATCCAGTATTCGGGCGTCCCTCCGCCTTGCGATGCACCGCATCCGACGCCGCACGCCGACCCACCAGGGATTACGGGACAGCCCTCAGGAACTCCATGATCCTGCCTGACGGGACGGCGATGAACTGCGCATGCGTCTCGACGTACTGCATGCGAGTGGTGCGTACCTGATCCGGGCGGAGCTGCGCCGGGGCGCGGACGGTGACGACATCCGGGGAATCGCAGCTGTGAGGCGGCAGAGCGACATTCGCGCGCTTCTCGGTGGGGGCGCGGTGGCACGCGCGGCCGCAGCCATCTGATGTCACTCGATCAGTGCTGTGCGCCCGCGCGCCAGCGGAGTGATCGTGGTCATGCTCCGAGACCGTTCACCCGCTGGTGTCATAGTGCGGCTGACGCATCACGAAGCGATCGTGCCGGGCGGACGGCAAACGCCTGGTCATCGCGGCCTCCGCACAGTGGGCGAAGCACCCGCTGTCCGGCCTGCTGCCGGCGCGGACCGCGGTCGACGAACCACCGCTGCCGCCACACGTCCCGTCCCCGTGCCAGCGTTGTTCGTCAACATGCTGCGCGAGCACATCGACCGGTTCGGCATGGCGCCGGATGGTCGAGCGCCGGATGGCCGACTCTTCCGAAACGAGGCCGGCGGCTGTGCCGGTACCGCTGCTTACGGCAGAACGTGGGCGCGAGCGCGCGAGGATGCCTTCGATCTCGGCGAGCGCGCCGTCCTGTCGACCGATCGGTGCAGGACCTCCACCATGCAGGCATCTCGTTCCGGCTGGTTTCGCGAGCCGACGCCGCAGAGTGCGCCCGGCGCGCCGGGAGAGCATCCAGGTCCCGTTCGGCCAGTCGGCGGTCATGGCCGTTCGAGATCGAGCCCGGTGGTGGCGTCGCCCCGCCACCGTGGCGTCCGGGGCTCCGTGCCTCATCGGTGCGAGGATCGGTGCGAAATTCGCACACCCCGACCGTCCCGCGCGGCGATCGTAGGGACATGGCCACGCAGGTGAACGGTATGGCGGGATGGATGACTGCCGTCAAGCAGTGGTCTCAGTGGCAGGACCCGCGGCTGAGCAATGCCGTGCTCAGCAATGCCGTGCTCAGCAAACCAGGACCTCAACCGGGTCACCTGTGGCATGCGCGCGTCGGGCGCCCCGCAGTTCCTGCCCCCGTCGTTCCTGCCCTCGCAGGAACTCCCGGACGTGCCGTGCCCTACGCCGAATTGCGGGGCGTCGACCCGTGGTGCGCCCAGGCCCGCGCTACCAGGGCGGCAGGCTCGGGGCGTGCTTGCAACGCCTTGAGGATCAGCAGCCACCACCGGTGCAGCCGGTCGGAGAGGTCCTCATGCTCCGCCATCTCCTCGGTGAGGTCGTACAGCCCGAAGAACGCGCACACCAAGGTCGTGGCGGTGCCCGACGGCTCGACCTCGTCGGCCAGTTCGCCCTCGGCGCGCGCCTCGGCCAGAAGGCGCGTGACGGCAGCCGTCCAGACGGCGAAGGGCGTGGGTATGGCGACGTCGATGGTGCGGCGCTCAGCCCACAGACGCGCGCCGGCCCGTGCCATGACGTCGTCGCGCAGTGCCTTGGCGATATCGAAGCTGAGGGCGACCAGCTTCTCCAGCGGCGGGATCCCGGGGGCGGCGTAGCGGTCGGCCAACAGCGGCCAGGCTGCGAACTGTTCGCGTACGACCGCCAGGGCGAGTTTCTCCTTGCTGGAGTAGTGGAAGTAGACGGCTCCGCTGGTACGCCCCGAAAGGTCGCTGATCTCATTGATGCTTGTCCGTGCGTACCCTTGTTCAACGAAAAGGTGTGCTGCGGCTTCCAGCAGTGACCTTCGGGTCGCGCGTGCCCTGTCCTGCATGCGTGTTCCGCCTTCGTTCGCCCGTGCCCATTTTTTGATCCGGGAAAGTCGTGCGCCGTGGCGCACTGACGGCGCTCCGTGCCGTTAATGCGTGGAGATTATTATTGTTCTTGGGTCGTACGTGGGTCCGGCCAATGGCGGAAATTCGCGCTTCGCCGGTGCCGTCGAGCGCGCTCACCGGTCTCCGAGGTTCGGTATCCGTCGCCAAGTCACCTTGTATCCAACGGAGTTGGAGGGGTGAAGGTTTCTCATTCGCCCGTCGCCGGTTGTCGCGCGCGCTTCGCGAGTACTTGTTAATCAGCGTGCCGTCAAACACTCGAAATGATGATTGCGCCCTCTCGGCTGGGAAATTAACGTAGTCATCACGATGTTTCTGGGGTCATCCGGAGAAGACCGGACGATGTCCATCGCTGGAGGACCCGGAGGCGAAGCATCGGCCTTCACGCGTGGTCGAGCGGGGCTCGTTCGACAGCGCACCTTCTGCGGCCGAGCGGGCCTCTCCGCAGTCCCCCTGCTTCTTACTGCGAGCACTGACGACGCGGGGCGGCGCGCTCTTCGAGAACGGCAGGCAAATGACACCTCGTCGCATCTTCACCTGGTCCCCGGCTGCCATCGTCTTCGACTGCGATGGAACCCTGATGGATACCGAACGACACTGGCAGGACGCGCGCAGCCGGGTCTTCGGAGAGTTCGGGCTGAAGCCCCGTCCTGGCTTCGCCGAGCGGGCGAAGGGCGTGCACTACACCGAGTGCGGCGCCCTCATGGCCAGAGAGACCGGGAAGCCACAACTCGCCGACGACATGACGATTGCGCTCCTGAGACACTTCATGGCGCTCGTTGCCGAAGACCCCGTGACCATGCCGGGTGCGGCGGCGCTGGTCCGCCTCGCCGCCCGCCATCTCCCGCTCGCGGTCGCCAGCAACTGCCCGTTGGACGTGGTCGAGTCCAGCCTTGCCAGGGTCGGCCTGCTCGGCTACTTCGCCCATGTCGTCGTCGCGGGCGACGGGCTGTTGCCGAAACCCCAACCCGACGTCTACGCCACCGCGGTCCGCCTGTGCGGCGTGCAGCCGGAGGACGCGCTGGCTGTGGAGGACTCGGTCACCGGCGTCGAGTCGGCCCGGAGAGCAGGCATGCGCGTGCTCGGCGTGGGACCTCGACCGGCCGATGAAGGGGCTGACCAGGCCGACCTGTGGCTGCGCACTCTGGCTGATCCGGAACTCCAGGCATGGGCCCATACCTGGGTGGACGGGACCGCCTAGCGGACCTGCACGACTGGGGCGGACCGGCAGGCCGGCACCGGGAGTTCGCCCTCCGCTCCGACCTCGTCCTCCTCGACGCGGTGGGCGCGTACGTCCGTGGCTTCCCGCACGGAGACTCACCGGCCGGGATCCACTGGAATGCGCCCGCCTGGGAGCCGTGGCGGGGGAGTGTGCCTGCACCGCGCAGGGCTCCACCGCCCTTGTCCTTCAGGAAATTCTGCCGGCATCGGACCATGCCCGATAAGGGAGTGCGTAGTCCGTACGGGCCCGCAGCGTCATCCCCCCCATCCACTATGGGTTACGGCACCGCCTTCAGCCCCCAGACTCCGAGCGGTGAACCCTGCACGGCCGGCGAGTGCCGTCAACTCCTCGGCCTGCGCGGCGCGCAGACACACCACCGGGTAGCAGTCCGATTCGATGTCGAGGACGGCGGGTGCCGCGCCGACATCGCGATAGTGCCGGCCGCAGGCCGCCAGGAAATCGGCGGTCGGCAGGGACATCTCGTCGGCGTCGAACAGCACCCAGGGGTCCACGGACGGCCGGGAGACGAGCGTACTCAACTGGGCCCGGATCTCCTGCGGGTCCCCGAGGCCGGGGTGCCCTCTCGGGCGTTCACGAAGAAGCCTGGCACAGGGGTATGACAACGGACGCCGCGCCGGGCTGCTCCGGCAGGACGCACGCCAGGAGCGCACGAGCCGTAGCCCGGCGCGCCCGCAGCGTACGAGCCTCGGGCCGAGTGCGGCCCCTGGGCAGGAACTTGCCCCCTGTCGTTGCGGGGTCGGCCCCCTCCGGGGGCCGGCCCCGTCGAATCCGTAGCGCAGCGGTTCGTCCTGCGCCCGGAGCCCGAGCCGGTTGACGTACAGCGCATCGGCGCACATGTCCTCCGGCGGGGCCTCGGCCTCGCACGGCCAGGTGATCTGGATGACCGCGGGCCGACTCGTGACCCGCATGCGCAGCCCGCGTGCGGGACCGCCGTCGAGCACCGCGGTCAGTCCGTTCGTCTCAGGCAGGGCGGGCTTCCGGTACCGGCAGCGATGCCCGTACGGTTTCGGCCAGCGCCACCGGGTCGCCCGTGGGCTCCACCGGATAGCTCTTGCGCTCCAGGTTCCAGGCGTTGTCCCGCTCGAACCAGTCGATGGCGGCCGGCGGCTGCCCGGTGACCAGGGCCGTGTCGAGGGAGTCGAGATAGAGCGTCCACCGATCGGCGTAGAAGTCGCGGATCAGCCCCGACCATTCGCGGTTCGCGTAATCGCGCAGTCCACCGGACTCGCTGCCGGAGCGATGACCCCAGGTGGTGAGGATCGAACGGGCGTCGAACTCGGCGGCGGACCGCTCGGCATCGGTGCTGCCCCAGGACCTGGAGTCCTTCAGCCAGGGCCCCAGCATGAACCGCCGGTCGGTGGCCAGCAGCCGGTCCAGCAGGGCGAGGTCCCGCTTCCACTCCGCGGCCCGCTGCCGGAAGAGGGCGAGAGCCTTCCCCTCGTACGCGGCCCTGATCTGCGGCAGCAGCGTACGGCTGCGGTTGGCCAGGGCCTGCCGGGCCACGTCCACCACATCGAAGCGGTACGCATCCGACGTCCGCAGCGCGGGGGCGACTTGGAGCAGCTCCGCCAGTGCCTTCCGAACCGTCGACGCGTCGTACCGCATGGCGGGCGGGCTCCAACTGGCCGATGTGTCGACAGTCAGCCCGGGGCGTGCGGTGAAGAGGCTGTCCTGGGACTCGCTCCAGGTGCCGGACGAGGTGCTGTACGGGCCGGTGCGCAGGAGTTCCCAGGCCCTGGCCGCATGTGGGTCGGCGCCTCCGTAGCGTCGCTCGGCGTAGGCGGCGAACCAGGCGGAGTGGTCCAACCGTTCCGTGTGCCAGGCAAGTTCGGTGAAGAGCTCGTACGCGGCCGGGTTGCCGCCAGTGCCTTCCGGGAGATAGGCGATGCCCCGGAGCGCGCTGTCCGGCTTCGTGCGCCACTCGTCGAACCGGGCTGTCCAGACGGCGGTGTTGGCGCCGATCGTGGTGTGGCCGCCGAAGTTGGGGATGGTCCCGAAGGCGTAGGGCGCGCCATGCCATGCGGCCTCGCGGTCCAGGCCGGTGTAGCGGTCGGCCAACCCGTCGACGATGAACAGCCTGCTCTTGTCCACCGCGTCGATGAGCTGCGTGGACGGGTTGCTCTGCCAGCCGAGCAGCACCCAGGTCGAGCCAGGATGCGCTCTCTGCAGAGCGTCCATGACGGCCTTGGCGGCGTCCTCGACCGGCACGTTGCCCGGAGTGCCGCCCTCGTGCAGCAGATCCATCTTGTACATGGCCGAGTCACCGAACAGCTCGTGCTGACGGCGGTAGAACACCTCCGCCACCTTCGGGAACAGTTCGCTGCGCGGATCCAGCCAGTCCGGGCGTTCGAAGCCGACCCAGTCGCCCTGCGGGACCACGGGGCCGGCAGGGTTCCTGTCGGTGAACCCGGGCGGCACCGTGCCGTAGTAGCCGGGCAGGACCGGCGTCATGCCGAGGCGGCGCAGCCGATCGGCGATCTTTCGGCCGAGCGCGGCACGCCGGTCCAGCGTCTTCTCGCTGACCGGGCCGCCGAATCCGGACATGTTCTGCATCAGCCACCACGGTTGGTGCGCGGGGCCCGGAATCCAGGAAGTGAGCTCCCTCTTCGTGTACCCGAACTCCTGGAAGGTGTCGTAGTACACGGCATCCGCGCCCATCTGCACGAACACTTCGTTGACGCCGTGCAGCGCGAGGACGTCGATCTGCTTCTCGTACGAGGCCCAGTCCCGGTACGCCCCCGAATAGCCGTCGTCCGTGTCGTTGAGGGCGAACCGGTGCGGTACCGAGGCGTCCCGGCGCTCCGTGCCGAGGGGCGCCGGGAGCTTCTTCGGAAGCTTCGATGTGCTGTCACCGGGCCAGCCGATGTCCACCCGGGCCGTGTACTTGAGGTAGTGGTCGACGCCGCTGAGCAGCACGGCGGGGCTGGTGCCCCGGATGCGGACCCGGCCCGTCGTGCCGGAGACGGTGAAGTAGTCGCCGGATGCGGGGCGGCCCGCAGGCACGAGGTCGAACTGCCCGGCGTGGTGCGGGAGCAGGCGCCGCAGCGCCGCCTCGGCCGGCCCGGAGTCGAAGGCGGGCCTGTCGCGGGAGACGGCTGCCGCGTCACCGGCAGGGGGGCTCATTGCCGTGACCGGGCTCGGCACAGTGACCAGTACGGCGAGAGCGGACGAGCAGACGACGATCCAGGATCTGAGGCTTCTCAAGGGTGACCTCGTCCGACGAAGGGATACGGGGCTTGCCCGGAACATGGTGCGGCACCGTGCCCTCCACGGGAACCGGCGGAGGCGACACGGATGCGCACCGACTGCCTCGTACCGGTGCCGGTGTACCGGCATCGGTGTACGGCGCGAGCATCGAAATCCGTGAGGCTCAGCCATAGAAGAATGCGCTTTTATGATCCCCAGTGCAGGCCGCAGGATGGCTGCGAGCCGGCTTCCGGGGAGGAACGCATGACGTCAGCCATCGAATCGGGCCTGCTGCCCGGCACGTCCGAAGTACGTCAGGAAGGGCTGGCCGTCGGTGGCGTCCTGCTCACCGAACTGGCACGGCGTTTCGGAACACCTCTCTTCGTGTACGACGAGGAGCATCTGCGCCGGCGCTGCCGGGAAGCGGTCGCCGCCTTCGGCCGGGACAACGTCGCCTACGCCTCCAAGGCGTTCCTGTGCACGGCCATGGCCCGGCTGGCCCACGAGGAGGGGCTGTTGCTCGATGTCGCCTCCGGCGGCGAGCTGCGGGTCGCGCTGCACGCCGGGGTGCCCGCCGATCGGATCGTCCTGCACGGCAACAACAAGGACGGGACGGAACTGCGCACGGCCATGTCCGCCCGGGTGCGGCACCTGGTGGTCGACAGCTTCGACGAGATGGACCGCATCGAGCGCCTGCACGCCGAGGAACACCTGCCGCCCGCCCGGATCCAGCTGCGGGTGGCGCCCGGAGTGGCCGCCGGCGCGCACGAGGCGATCCGGACCGGTGGCAACGACTCGAAGTTCGGCTTCGGCCTCGCCGGCGGAACCGCGGCGGCCGCCGTGCGCCGGGCCGCCGGTTCCCCCGCGATGATCCTGGAAGGCGTCCACGCGCATGTGGGCTCGCAGGTGCTGGACACGGCAGAGCTCGCGGCCGGCGCCGCGGCCGTCGCCCGGTTCGCCGCCGACTCACGGATGCACCGGCTCACGGTCGGCGGCGGCCTCGGCGTCGCGTACGAGGCGGGACAGACCCCACCGTCGTTCGCCGAATGGGCGGCCCGGGTACGGACCGCGGTACGCGACGCGGGCTGGGGCTCCTCGGTCACCGTGGAGCCCGGCCGTTCCATCGCCGCCCGCGCCGGGCTGACCCTCTACCGGGTGGGCACGATCAAGCGGATCGAGGGCGTGCGGACGTACGTCGGCGTGGACGGCGGGATGAGCGACAACCTGCGCCCCGCTCTGTACGGCAGCCGCTACGAGGTGTTCCTGCCGCGCAGCCCGCGCGCCCCCCGGCCCATGCGGGCACGGCTGGTCGGCAAGCACTGCGAGAGCGGTGACGTGATCGTCGACGACGCCGCCCTGCCCGCCGACCTCGCGGTGGACGACCTCCTGGCCACGCCGGTCACCGGCGCCTACGGATATGCCATGGCCTCCAACTACAACAAGCTGCCGCGCCCCGCCGTCGTCTTCGTACGCGACGGCCGCGCCCGCACCGTGGTGCGCCGGGAGACCGAGGAGGACCTGCTGCGCCTCGACGTGGACGAGCCCGCCGGGTTCCCGGAGCCGACGGAGAAGGTACGGTCCGGCACCGGAGCGGCGCAGCGCGTCGGCACGGCCTAACCTGACCCGATGCTGAACAGTGCCCGACTGCTCGTCCTGCTGGAGATAGCCCGTACCGGCACCATCGTGGCCGCGGCCCAGGCGCTGCATCTGAGCCCCTCCGCGATCTCGCATCAGCTCGCCCGGCTGGAGCAGGAGATCGGAGTGGCGTTGGTGGAACGTCAGCCGCAGAGCCTGCGGCTGACCGCGGCCGGGGTGCGACTGGCCGAGCACGCGCAGGCGGTCGCCGACCTGATGGCCGTCGCCCAGGACGACCTGCGGGCGCACTCCGGGGGCGAGGCCGGCGTCCTGCGGCTGGGCTTCTTCGCGTCCTCGGGCCTGGAACTGCTGCCCCGGGCGCTGTCGGGGTTCGCGGCGAACCGGCCGCAGGTCGAGCTGGAACTGATCCTCGGGCAGCCGCACGAGCTGGTGCCCGACCTGGAGGCGGGCCGGCTCGATGCCGCTGTCGTCTTCGAGCATCCGCTGGACCCCTGGTGCCGACAGGCGACCGTGGACGTGGAGATGTTCTTCGACGAGCCGCAGCTGGTGGTCCTGCCCCTGCGGCACCGCCTCGGGCGGCACGCCACGGTCCGGCTCGCCGCCCTGGAGGGGGAGAGCTGGATCGGTACGCACGGCGGCCACACCGGCGAACCGGTTCTGGAACGCGCGTGCGCGGCAGAGGGCTTCCGCCCCCGGGTCCGCTGCCGCAGCGATCATTACCAGGTCACGATCAACCTGGCTCGCGCGGGCATGGGCATCGCACTCGTCCCGGCCCTCGGGCTCGGCGACACCACCGGCGTGCATGTCTGCCGACTGGACCACCCCCGCCTGCACCGGCGCATCGGGGTCGCCACCCGGTCCACCAACCGCAACCCGCTGCTGCAGATCTTCCTCGCGGAACTGCGCTCGGCCGCCGAGGAGATCAGGTCGCTGCTGGAGGTGCAGTGGGCGTGACCGGCGTACCGGTCACGCCCCTTCGGTGCCGGTGCCCGTGCCTCAGTCGGCGGTCCGGCGCCCGGCACAGGCCGCGAGGGTCCGCCCCACGTCCCGAATGGCGTGCACGGCGGCCCGCTCGGTGCTCGGTCCCAGTGCCGTGTCCCAGTGCGCCACCACCGCGTATGCCAGCCGGCGCCTGCCGATGATGACACCGGCGTCGGCACGGACCCCGGTGTCGGTGCCGGTCTTGTTGGCCACCAGAAGCCCGTCGCACAGCCGCTCGGGAAAGCCCGGTTCGTACGGGTCGTGGTCGACCAGTGCGGGGACCAGGCCGTGGTCGGTGTTGGCACGCATCCAGCGCAGCAGCCGGGCGGAGGCCGCCGGGCCGCTCATGGTGCCGCGCACCGCGTGTGTCACCAGCCGCGCCAGGTCCCGTGCGGTGCCGGTGGCGAAGACGGACGGCACATCCGGGCCCCGGACGTCGCGGACCTTGTCGTGCAGCGTGAGGTGATCGAGCCCGAGCTCCTGTGCGAGCCGGGCCGTGGACTCGCGCCCCACGAGACGCAACAGCGCGTTGGTCGCGGTGTTGTCGCTCACCGAGGCGGTCAGCCAGGCCAGGTCCTCGACGGTCCAGCCGCGCCCGCTCAGCCGGCGCAGCAGACCGGTGCCCTCCGCCATGTCCTCGTCGAGGACCTCCACGACACGGCCGGCGGGCAGTTCCCCGGTGTCCAGCCGGTGCGCGACCTCGGCGAGCAGCAGCAGCTTCGAGGCGGACGCCACCGGCAGCACGGTGCGCTCGTTCACCCCCACCGTGGTGGGGCCCCGGCTGGTTCCCACAGCGGCGGGGACAGCGGGGGGTGGGTGGGCGTCACAGCGATCGACCCGCCGTCGCCCGTCACAGCACCCCGCAGAGTCCACCCCCCTCTCCCC